>JAFOWI010000237.1 GCA_017425985.1 Bacteroidaceae bacterium
AAAAAAGGGGAAACCGCGTGGTCTCCCCTTCCGTACTGCAAATATACAACATTTTTGAGCGAAATCCAAATTCGCTTTTTTCGGAGTTTTAAAACATTTTAACAATTCGGCACTACGTTTGCTATCTCTGAGTTTACAATTTGAGCAATTTCTGTAACCTCCACTTTCACCCATTTTTTGTGGTTTTTGTATAAAATTTTGCAAAATGTTTGTGTTTTTGGCTGCGACAACGATGCGCGCCGGAATGGGCAGACGTGGGCGGAGTAGGGGTGTGGCGTGCGCGAGCTGTCTGAAAACTTTAATATCTCGCCTGTTTGTGAGCAAAATGAGGGTTGATTTGACATAAATTATGAAAAACCTACAGATTCTCGCTCATTAATGAAAAAATATGAGTATTTTTGCGCAAATTATAGTAGTGTGCCTTGTTGCACCGCCTTAATTTGTGAGAAATATATTTTTTTGACGCAATAACATTTTAAAGAAGTATCCGATGAACGTGATTACAAAGACTGTTGCGTTGCCCGATGGACGTACCATCAGCATCGAAACAGGAAAGCTCGCTAAGCAAGCTGACGGTAGCGTAATGCTCCGCATGAACAACACGATGTTGCTTGCTACAGTGTGTGGTGCTAAGGACGCTAACCCTGGCACTGATTTTATGCCGCTCCAGTGCGACTATAAGGAAAAATATTCTGCAGCAGGCCGCTTCCCTGGTGGTTTCACCAAGCGTGAAGGTCGTGCGTCTGACTACGAAATCTTGACGAGCCGCCTCGTTGACCGCGCGCTCCGTCCCCTCTTCCCCGGCGACTACCACGCAGAAGTGTATGTTAACATCATTCTCTTCTCAGCCGATGGTATCGACCAACCCGATGCGCTCGCAGGTTTTGCAGCTTCGGCAGCATTAGCTTGTACTGACATCCCCTTCGAAGCGCCCATTTCGGAAGTTCGCGTAGCGCGCATCAATGGTGAATACGTTATCAACCCCACTTTCGAACAGATGAAGCAGGCTGACATGGACCTCATGGTAGCTGCTACTGCTGAAAACATCATGATGGTGGAAGGCGAAATGGACGAAGTGCCCGAATCAGCGCTCCTCGAAGCACTTAAGGTGGCTCACGAAGCGATTAAGCCCATGTGCGCACTCCAGGTTGAACTTATGAAGGAACTCGGCACTGACGTGAAGCGCGAATACTGCCACGAAGTAAACGACGAAGACCTCCGCAAGCAGTGTCATGCTGACTGCTATCAGAAGTGCTACGACATTACGAAGTCGGCACTCGAAAAGCACGCTCGCCTCGAAGCTTTCGAAGCTGTTCGCGAAGAGTTCAAGGAAGCATACGCAGCAGCACACGCTGAACTTACTGCCGAAGAACTCGAAGAAAAGAACGGACTTATCGACCGCTACTACCACGATGTAGAAAAGGACGCTATGCGCCGTTGCATCCTCGATGAAGGCATCCGCCTCGATGGTCGTAAGACAACTGAAATCCGTCCTATCTGGTGCGAAGTTGATCCTCTTCCCATGCCTCACGGTTCTTCTATCTTCACACGTGGCGAAACGCAGTCGCTCTCAACTTGTACGCTCGGCACTAAGCTCGATGAAAAGATGGTGGACGACGTGCTCGACAAGAGCTACCAGCGCTTCCTTCTCCACTACAACTTCCCCCCCTTCTCTACGGGCGAAGCGAAGGCGCAGCGTGGCGTAGGTCGTCGTGAAATCGGTCACGGTCACCTTGCATGGCGCGGCTTGAAGGGTCAGATTCCTGCTGAATTCCCCTATACAGTGCGCGTAGTGAGCGATATCCTTGAGTCAAACGGTTCTTCTTCAATGGCAACAGTTTGTGCCGGCACACTCGCACTCATGGATGCAGGTGTACCCATGAAGGCGCCCGTCAGCGGTATCGCAATGGGCTTGATTAAGAATCCCGGTGAAGACAAGTACGCAGTGCTCTCCGATATCCTCGGCGACGAAGACCACCTTGGCGATATGGACTTCAAGACAACCGGTACGCTCAAGGGTCTTACAGCAACTCAGATGGACATCAAGTGCGATGGCCTTTCATACGAAATCCTTGAAAAGGCGCTTGCACAGGCTAAGGCAGGTCGCGAACATATCCTCTCTTGCATGATGGAAACAATGAGCGAACCTCGTGCCGAACTCAAGCCCCACGTTCCTCGTATCGAAGCATTCGAAATTCCCAAGGAATTCATCGGTGCTGTTATCGGTCCTGGTGGTAAGATTATCCAGGGTATGCAGGAAGAAACAGGTGCTACTATCACTATCGAAGAAGTTGACGGCGTAGGTAAGATTCAGGTAAGCGGTCCTAACAAGGAATCTATCGAAGCTGCCATCGCTAAGATTAAGGCTATCGTTTCTGTGCCCGAAGTTGGCGAAGTTTACAACGCAAAGGTAGTGAGCATCATGCCCTACGGTTGCTTCGTAGAATTCATGGCAGGTCGCGAAGGTTTGCTCCACATCTCAGAAATTTCATGGAAGCGCCTCGAAACGGTTGAAGAAGCCGGACTTAAGGAAGGCGACAACATCACAGTGAAACTCCTCGAAATCGATCCCAAGACCGGTAAGTTCCGCCTCTCACACCGCGTGCTCGAAGAAAAGCCCGAAGGTTGGGAAGAACGTCCCCGTCGCCCCCGTCGTGAAAACGCAGATGGCGAACGCCGTCCCCGTCGTGAAAAAAGCGAGTAATCCGGCAAAAGTTGCAGCGCGTATATAAATTATAGGCGCATGTCATCAATGGTCATATAAAAAGAGTTCCATCCAAGCCAAAGCTTGCGTGGAGCTCTTTTTTAATACTCTCTTCCGCACATTAAATCCTCCTTATTTTATCACTATGAGTAATAGCATAGAAATTGCTCCATTTCTTTTTATAACAAAGTGAGAGCATGTATTAATTAGTAGTTTTGGTGTTTGATAATTG
>JAFOWI010000023.1 GCA_017425985.1 Bacteroidaceae bacterium
GATGCCGAACCACACGAGCCATTGTCCTGATTGAACACAGGGGGGAACCACTTTGTGTCGGCTGCATTCACGTGAGTGGGCAGGTCGGTGCGATTTTGCACTTGGTCGGCCGTCATTTCGTTGTACGAGCCTTCAGCTGCGTAGGGACCCATCGGGCGTGAGCCGGGCATAGGACCGTCGCCTTGCCAGCGCATCAACGACCAATCGTAGTTGGTGTTGTCAACATAGTCCACCCACTTAGATGTGTCAACCACCATCTTTTGCGCTGTCGCCAAAGTTGGTGTTGCTAAAGCTAAGAGTAGTAAATGTTTAAACTTCATTTGATTATTGTTTTGGTTTAACGAAATATTTCTTTACAAAATTAGTGGTTTCTTAAGGATATGACAAATATTGTCGTGGGTAATGTGCTATTTTTACATATATTAATTAAATATTGTGTTTTTTGAGCAAGAATTGCGTTAATTTGAGTTGATTTTTGCGTAGCGCGCAGGTTGCTGCGTGAAGGGGGCTCGCATCGGGCAGGATCCTGCGTTTTTTTACCGCGCCCAACCTTTGTTTTTGTCGTGCCGAGTTCTTGCATAAAACTTGCATATATTCACTTTTTATGCATAAATATGCAGGTTTTTGGATTTTTCGTTTTGACAAGCAGAGATAGCAAAAAGATAGGTCGAAATGTTAAAATTTTGCTTTTTCGCGAAAAAGTCAAATTTGGATTTTGCTCAAAAATGTTGTATATTTGCATTACGGAAGGGGAAGCCACGCGGTTTCCCCTTTTTTAGGCCCCAAAAATGGCAAAAACAAGGTCAAAGGTTGTTAAAACAAGGTCGGATGTTGTTAAAACAAGCTCCGATGTTGTTTTTCGTAAGTCCGATGTTGTGAATTTTTCGTCCGATGTGGGCATCGAAATCGCCGATTTTGGCGCTCAAATGTTAATAATTGTTAAAATTTTGCATTTTCTGATATTTATCATTTTTGTCACCAGGTGTCAAAATTTCCGGATTTTAACATTTGGAAAAACGTGCATATTTTGTGCATAAAACGTGCATATATTCACGTTTCGTGTATGCAAGATTTTGTGGGTTTTGGCCGTTGCAGTAGTAGATTTTTGAGGTCCGTTTTTCAGATGTAAGGTGTAGCTGGTGCGTCGTTGCGTGGCGCAAAATTTGGATTTTAACGACAAGGGGCTGCATCAGCATGCTGACGCAGCCCCTTGGTGAGATTGTCTTGAGGTTGATTCTTATTTCTTGAAGTAGCGGTTGTAGAGACCTTCGAAGCCCTTGCCGTGGCGTGCTTCGTCCTTCGCCATTTCGTGAACAGTGTCGTGGATAGCGTCGAGGTCCTTAGCCTTAGCGTTGCGTGCGATGCGGAACTTGTCTGAGCATGCGCCGTTTTCAGCCATCATGCGCTTTTCGAGGTTTGTCTTAGTGTCCCAAACCACGTCGCCGAGGAGTTCGGCAAACTTTGCAGCATGTTCGGCTTCTTCCCAAGCGTAGCGCTTGAAGGCTTCAGCGATTTCGGGATAGCCTTCGCGGTCGGCCTGGCGGCTCATTGCGAGGTACATACCTACTTCTGTGCATTCGCCCATGAAGTGAGCGTTGAGGTCCTTAATCATTTCTTCGTCGCAACCCTTTGCAACGCCGAGTTCGTGCTCTGTTTCGAAAGCGAGACCTGCTGACTCATCTACTTCCTTAAACTTATTTGCGGGCACACGGCACTGGGGGCACTTTTCGGGA
>JAFOWI010000238.1 GCA_017425985.1 Bacteroidaceae bacterium
ATGCTACGTCGCTCTGCTTGGGATTGAAGTAAGCTTCCTTCAACATCATTGTGTAGCCGTCACCGTCCAACATTTTGTAGCCTTCGGGCTGCCAAGCCATGTTATAGAGGTAAGAGAAGTTCACCTTAGTCTTACCACGCGCACCACGACGAGTCTTGATTTCGATAACACCATTAGAACCGCGCGCACCATAAATAGCTGATGCAGAAGCGTCCTTCAAAACCTGGATGCTCTGAATATCGTCCACACTTACACGGAGCAAGTTAGCAAACTTCTGTTCATCCATGTTGTTGGGGTCGAAATCATCTGAATTGTAGCTATCATCTTCGAGGATATATCCATCGACAACAATCAGAGGTTCTGAAGAACCGTTGATAGAAGTCACACCACGAAGACGCATTGAAGTACCGGCACCGAGGTTACCAGAGTTTGACACGATGTCGAGACCGGCAATCTGACCCTGAAGCGCTTCGCCTGCAGTGGTAAATGAAAGACCTGCCATTTCGTCCATGTTCAAAGACTGCTGAGCTACAGAAATTTCGCGTTCGGGGATAGTCAAACCGTTAGACTTCACCTTACGTGTCTGAGTAACAACAGCTTCCTTCAACATTGAGTTATCCTTAAGCTCAACTTTGAACGTTGTTGTATTTCCAATGGGCAACTTTTCAACAGAATAACCGATATAAGAAATCTGCAGAATGTTAGCAGGATTCTTAATCGCCAATGAGAAGTTACCGCTTGCGTCAGTTTGAGTTGCAGAAACCACACGGTTTGACTTATCCAACTCAACGACGTTCGCCATCATCACAGGTCCGTCGAGCTGACTCCAAACATGACCTGAAATTCTCTTTTGTGCTACGAGCGCTGTAAAGCAGAAGCACAATGCGATTGTTAAGAGATACTTTATGTGATTCATAATATTAATTATTATCTGAGTCTATACTTTTCAACGTAAGACTTAAGTGCTTCAGCATTGTCTTCCTCTACGTAGTTCCAAACGTCGAAACGACCTACAGGACAATTAGGATATGCCAAATAGTCTTCATTGCTATTAAAGTTGAGATACTTATCGATTTGGTGAAGTACTACGTAAGAAGAGTTCTTAACGTAACGAACATCGTCTGTTGCTTGGTTATTATAGTTAATTTCACGAGCAAGTACGTTGCACTTTCCAAATTCGTTAACCACACTGGCCTGACGACCCATCTCATCAGTAAGCAAAATGCTTGAAGGTGACTGCTTTACGGCGATAGAAAGGTAAGAATCTGTTACATTATCAATACATGAAGTCTGATAAGTAGATTCGTTATTTACGTTGTCCAAGAAGAGTGATCTATCCTGGAAGTGGTACTTCACGAAGTTCACCAAAGCAGTTACCATGGCTTGAGCCTTCACCTTATCCAAAGAGTCGAGGGGCACTTCGTAGCCAGGTTCTTCACCATCATTACTGGGATCGTCGTCCATTGTGCGCGCCTTTACCCACTCATCAATTTCGGCCCATGTCATCAAACCATTATCTTTTGCAGCCTGCACTTGTTCGTTTGTAGGCACGTAGATAGTATAGTTGTAATTATTGAAGAAACGAACCAAACTTTCATTTGAAGCAGGACAGTAAGTCTTAGTATTGGGGACATTATCATCCTTACGTACAAAGACGTGGTACTTCAACTTTTCCTGCTGCTGTTCGTTAACTGTGCTTGCAGTATCAACGAATGCAATGGCCTTCAACAAATCCATCGAAATAGATGTGGGGTCAGCCAAATTGTAGAAATCAGCGAAGCGAGCTTCGGAAGAAGCGTTGTCGGCAACATTCATTACGTTGTAAACCGAACGCATTGTGGGCTGCATAGGACGGTCAACAAGGTATGTCATACCGTTACCGTAACCATTAGTAGTTCCTGTCTTGTCGTAAGATTCCAAAACTGTAGTCTTATGGTCGTTAGCTACATCGTCGTCGTTATCGAGCATCAACTGGAAACCACCCTTAACTACAGCACCTACACCGATACCTAAGCCAGAGCCACCCTTTTCGCCCAACGCTTCAATATAGACGGGAGCACCGCTACGGCTCAAGAAGAACTTGCGGTCGTGACCCATTTCGTGGTCATTTTCGTGAACAAGGATGTGCTGGTCCATCATTTCCACCAAGAGGAGGCGCTTTGTAGTACCATAAGAAGCTTCGCCTGTAAGCGCGTCTGATGATGGTGATGTATATTTAGAACCATGCTTCTTGTCGCCACCACGACCAGTTTCGTCAGGAATTTGCTGACCCTTCTTCTGGTCGTAAGTATAAGCTGTCATTTCCAAAGGTATCTTACCTTGTTCGGCCTTAGCTTTTTCGTCGTATTCAAAACGCCAGTAAAGACGAGGATTACCAGAACCCTTACCGCCATAAGGACGCTTAGAGAAACCTACGGGGTCAACATATCCGTATGAACCCAAGTTTTCGTCAGTAGGCACGAAGAAAGAGAACTTACTCTGCATCGCCTTGAGGTAAGTAGAGAAATACTGCTTCAAAGGAGCTTGGGCATAGGCGTCACCATCAATGTAGTTGTCGTCGGCCTGAGCAACGGTGCGAATGACGCGTGTATTCTCAGAAATCAAAGCGGGAGCGATTACGGCTGCATAGTCGGCAGGAGCATCCACTGTGTTTGTCAAATAAACAACACCGTTGTTTGCAACCAAACATCCATCAATATGCTGCTTATATTCCTCTACTGTGGGATACTGCACGAACATCTGGTCCTGAGCGTCGTTCACAATTGTCAGATACTTGCTGGGAACAGATTCGTTGAAAGAGTCCTTCATCAAGTTCTTAATGAGCGAGCCCATCAAGTCGAGCGGAATCTGATACAAGTTGGTGAGCAAGTTTTCTTCAGTGTTGGGCAATGTACCATAACGCTGGATAAAGTCGCGACCACCACCTTCCAAGAAGTACAACTTCATAGCTTCGTCAGTAGGTGCGAACATTGCAGCCATATCTTCTTCCTTAGGAGTAGTTGAAGATACAGAGTATTCATTCCATCCCGGGTCGAAGGGCAAATAAACGGGATTTACGAACGATGCATTGTCGGGCGTCTTTGAAACCGCAGAGTTATTCTGCGAACGGTTAGAGATATAACGCTTTTCAAAGACTGAGTCAGCAGGAATTTCGTTCAAAGCCTTGTACTGACGTGTCAATCGTTCATTATAATAAGGAGCTGCGAATCGGTCGAGCATAGCGCTGAAAAGATTTGTGCGACCATTGCTACGAATCATTTCAGCCATGTTTCCAGGTGCAACCAACACACGGTCCAACACGTGGAGATAACCGTTCAAACAAACCACGTCGGGTTCAACCACACGTGCATCGTAGATATAGCTACGATTACCCTCATCGTCCCAAGGTTGACCAACAACCAGGGCGATGTCTTGACGTGTGATATTCTTAAACTTAGTTTGTCC
>JAFOWI010000239.1 GCA_017425985.1 Bacteroidaceae bacterium
ATGGAAAACTCCGGAAACTACCTCTACTACTTCTCGGCAGCTGGGGCTTCCAATAAAGGGATGTACCGCTTCTCGCGCGAAAAAATGGAACTTGCGGTGGGTATGGACGACGATATGAATCTCTTCTCATCCCTGATTACTACATCGGTCGTGAAGCATATGGACCGAGTTGTTGTGGATATGCTTGGAGCCCTATTGAAGAATAGGCATATTCCATATCATCAGAAATTTACCTATTCATCGGGATATGAGGAGTTGGTCTGTTCAGAAGGAATTACGGATGATTGGTTTTTTGTGGATATATCAAGTATCAGGAATAGTATTGTAGAAATAGAGCATCGCTATGAAGAAACTCATCAATAGTCTTATTGTTGTTCTGCTATGCATAGGCACCCTTCAGTCGTGTGAAGAAACTCAGACAATAGTAGAAGATACAACAGCGTTGAAGGAGGTGAAAATCGCTGTGGTTCTCCCAGCAAAGGACCGTGAACCTATTTGGAATAATGTCCTGAATTGGGCGGCGGAAAACATCCGCAAAGCAAATATCGGAGTAAAGGTCGTTTATGAATGGGTGGACGAAGCATCGGTAAATATCACCGAAGCTGGACTGTCGCTATCCGAACGCGAGGACATTCGCAGTATCATTGGTTGTAACGTCTCAGCCAATACGCAGAAATTGGCTTTTGCCCTCGCTCGAAAAAAGGAGAACATTAAGCCTTTGTTCACCTTCTCTACTTCACAGGAGTTACCCCGAATCTTCGGACACCGCGGTTTCCTCTGGGGATTGTGCGAAACGGACATCTCGCAGAGCGAAATCATGCTATCCTGTCTTAGCAACGAGAATCCAGAACTTAAGAAGGTGGCGCTACTGGCGGCAGACGATATCTACGGTCAGACGTTTGTGGACTGGTTTGCCTTCCAGGCGGTGGAACTCGACATGGAACCCGCCTGCATCGTTACTTATAAAAACGCCAACGAACTGGACGCTTGCTTGAAGCAAATTACTGACAGTGGCGCAGAAGCTTTAGTGTGTGTACCTGCCGCTGTGGAGGATGTCATACCTGTACAGAATTATATTGACAACTACTTCTACACTTCAGAATCTGGGCGCTCCATTGCTTTGATGTTTACGGACAAGGCATACAACAAGGCCATCCTGAACGTTTCCGAACCAGTAGATTATATTTCCGGACTGGCGCCTACCAGTCATCCCAACTCAGGTTTCAATGTGTCCTATGAAGCTTTGTTCGGGAGAGTACCTTATGCAGGCGAGGCGGAGGTGTATGACGCCGTGCTCATCACAACTCTTGCAACCCTCTGGGCGGAACAAAACAACGAAGCGGATTTGAATAAGGCGATAGCTGCTTTGCTGAACGCTAAAGCAGTCTCGCAAGGAGGGTGGACTACTGGTATGATTTCCAATTATTATCATGAAATCATGGCAGGCGGAACACCGGCATTGAGCGGTGCAACGGGTACACTGGATTTTAATTCGGAATATTACACCACCATCCGCTCCACATCGTATGCCCATTGGATTACGTACAAGGGAAAGATGGTGATTGTCGATTACTATAGTCGTAACAGTGATGGAAACGCATCGTCGCCCATTGCCGCTTGGGAATGGAAGAAGCAGCACATGCAAGATATGACAGGAAATGGTAACACCATCCATTACCCCGAACTGAAGGACAACTATGCCGTGCTCGTGGCTGCCTCCGAAGGGTGGAAAAACTATCGCCATCAGGCAGATGTGTTGGGCATGTACCAGCATCTGAAAGCGAAAGGGTATGACGACGACCACATCCTCCTGATTCTTGCTGACGATATTGCCCGTAACGAACGCAATCCGCTGCAAGGAGTGGTGCGCAGAGAAATGTCGGGTAAGAATCTGTATGAAGGAGTGCAGATTGACTACCGATTGGGCGACCTTACCCTCAACGACCTGAAACAGATACTGACGGGCGAACCTTCTGAGACGTATCCCGTAACCTTGCGCAGCAGTGCGAACGACAATGTGCTGTTCTTCTGGAGCGGTCATGGTACGCAGCTGGGATGGGAATGGAAAGACACGGAGGACGTGAGTGCCGACTTTGCCCGTTCCATGTTCTCCGAAATGCAGTTCCGCAAGATGTTTGCCATCATTGAAACCTGTTATTCAGGTGGCGTAGCGCAGGGTTGTACGGGCATCCCAGGTTTGTTGCTGATGACGGCCGCCAATCCGTACGAAACCTCCAAGGCCGCAGCTTTCGACAACGAACTTCAGGTGTATCTCTCCAACACCTTTACCTCGTCCATCCTGTCGCAGTTGGAGCGTAATCCGCAGACGATTCTCTACAATCTCTACCTCCATGCCTTCGACAAGACAAGCGGTTCGCACGTGATGGTATATAACCCAGACTACTACGGAAACCTCTATCAGAACAATATGAGCGAATTTTATCCGCAATAACCCCATCATGAGCGGTTCAAACACGCCTCAATAGGGTGACGACAGCGAAAGCATCACACAGATGCACAAATTACAGAACAGGGGATGTGCCTACACGTGGCGCATCCCCTGTTTGCAGACTTGCAAAACGTTCACTCACGGCCTGAGTAAGACTTTTGCAGATGTGCAAAACGTTCACTCACGGCCTGAGTGAACGTTTTGCAACATTTTTAGGCCGAAATTGGGGTGAAAAAGGGTATTTCATGCCAAAATAACAGATTATTCTCTTAAATCCGACTATTTTCGGGCACGTGCATTCATAGTTCAGCAGGTGCACCCGTCTGTTTTGCGTTTTGGATTACAAAATTAGCTCTCAACAAATTAATATATTGAAACACGATATGATGCAACACAATAAAACGGCACGTAGAAAAATATCAATCCGCCAACGTGTAGATGATTAGACAACCGACGTGATTCATTACCATGTGTTTCTTTATCAAATCTCAACTTCCCGTATTTCCAATATACTCAGCGTAATGCGTTAATAGTCAGTTTTGAATACACTATTATCACGATTTCGGTTGATTATTCCAACGTTTTATAGTAACTTTGCGCACTGTTAATTGAAGCAAAATCATAAAACAATCATACCACGATTCATGAATACCCAGCCCTTCCACTTCAAGGTGGCCGACGAGGTCTTCACCATCACTCTGCTCGAAGGTCAGTCGCCCATCGTGCTGCTCCCTTCATTCGGACCATTCCTCTATAAAGAAGAACTCCCCGCCAATCCGCTATTCGAACTCACCCTCTCTCCCACTCCACCTGCCAGTCCCGACGAGGCAGGATACGAGATGATTGGCGACTTCGACTGCGGAGGATGTATCCACAAGATTTGGCGTAAGCAAAGCGACTACCTCATACACATCTACTCCGTGACCAACGAGCTCGCCTGCGTACTGAAGACCGAAAATGGCTTCACTCGATGCACAGCAAGCGTACACGGCAATGAGGAAAACCAATGCTTCGGGCTGAACAACGCCATCATGATTGTATTCAGCTTCAGCGCCGCACCCAAGGGCATACTGATGATTCACGCATCTGTGCCCTGCACCGACACCAAGGCCTACTTGTTCCTCGGCAAAAGCGGTACGGGCAAAAGCACCCACTGCCAGTTGTGGCTCAAGCACATCGAAGGCACTGAACTGCTCAACGACGACAATCCCGCCCTCCGCATATTGCCCAACGGCGAAGGCACCATCGTCTATGGCACACCATGGAGCGGAAAAACCCCATGTTATCGCAACACGCAACGCCAATTGGGCGGCATTCTGAAGTTGCAACAAGCACCCGAAAACGCCATACAACGCATGCCCCCCGTACCCGCTATGGCAGAAGTCCTTGCATCGTGCTCAACCATGACCTGGGACACGGACACGTATCACCACATCTGCCAAAGCGTTATTAATATCGTCAAGCAAACAGCCGTGTGGCACCTCAAAAATCTTCCCAACGAAGAAGCCTGCCGCATGAGCCACCAAGCCCTCACCCATGGAAACTAAGACGCTGAACCTCCCCAACCATCTGCTCATCCCACAGGTGAAGCAGCTCATTGAAAAAGGACACACTGTTACGCTCCGCGTCAAGGGCCACTCCATGCGCATATTTCTGAAGAACAACCGCGACCTCGCCACGCTTGCCCCTATCAAGCCCGAAGAACTCAAGGTTGGGCAAGTAGTGTTGGCAGAAGTTACCCCCAACTGCTACGTGTTGCATCGCATCATCAAACTCACCCCCACATCGCTCACACTCCTCGGCGATGGCAACGTGAACATCACCGAACAATGCCGCCCCAGCGACGTCATTGCCGTAGCAACAGCCTTCTACCGCAAAGGGCGCACCACGCCCGACCTCACAACAGGTCTCAAATGGCGCATCTACTCCAAGATATGGAAATGGCTCACCCCCTTCCGCCGCATCATTCTCGGCGTTTATAGCAGATTATTCTAAACAACATCACGACACAACACATACACTATGAAAATCAAATCAGGATTCACACTCTACGACGTGTGTGGAGAAAAAGTCATCATTGCCGAAGGCGCTCAAAACCTCAACTTCCAGTCAATGATTAACCTCAACGAAACAGCAGCGTTCCTCTGGGAAGAAGCCGCGAAAGCCGACTTTACCCCCGAAACATTGGCTCAGAAGCTCACCGAAAATTACGACGTCAGCCTTGACAACGCTCTCCAGGACGTTAATGCCATGCTTGCAGAATGGAGCAAGCTCGGACTCATCGAAGCATAAACCAACGCCAATGCCATACCATCGGAAATCACCATCCGAAGAACATGGAACAAACCAAAAGCCACTGCACAAACAAACGTGCTTAAAACAAAGGAAACGAGCCACTTGACCTTCAGCTCCAAAAGCAGAGCATTAAGTCAAGTGGCTCGTTTGTTTTATGCTGAAATCAGCTCCAGGAAAACACTTCGCACATCAAGTGCTACAATTCTCCGAAGCACCTCAGCATTATTAAACATTAATATTGCTCCGAAGCATTGGGGAAATCACCCGTCTTCACATCGCAGACATATTGACCGATGGCATCCAACATAATGTTGTGCAAGTCGGCATAACGACGGAGGAATTTGGGTTTGAAGTCAGCATTCTTACCGAGCATGTCGTCAACAACAAGGACCTGTCCGTCAGCCGCTCCGCCTCCGATGCCAATGACGGGGATTCTTACGGCTGCTACGACCTGCTGCGTGAGCGTGGCAGGAATCTTTTCGACCACCAGCGCAAAACAACCTGCAGCTTCGAGCGCTCGCGCATCGCTCAGGAGTTTTGCTGCTTCGGCCTCTTCCTTAGCACGCACACCGTACGTACCAAACTGATTAATACTCTGCGGAGTCAGCCCCAAATGGCCCATTACGGGAATGCCGGCATTGACAATGCGCTTTACGGCTTCGAGAATTTCCACTCCACCCTCAAGTTTCACACCATCTGAACCCGTTTCCTTCATAATTCGAACGGCATTACGCACGGCATCCTCAGCCGAAATTTGGTAGGAGCCAAAAGGCATGTCGCACACAACGAAAGCGCGCTTCACGCCACGCACCACGCTCTGCGCATGGTAAATAATTTGATCGAGCGTAATGGGGAGCGTCGTTGAGCAACCAGCCATGACATTAGCGGCACTGTCGCCCACGAGGATAATGTCAATGCCCGCAGCGTCAACGATTTTTGCGGTGGTGTAATCGTAGCTTGTAAGCATCGCAATCTTGCGCTGCTGGCGCTTCATTTCGCGCAATGTTCCGGTCGTAACTTTTTTTGTATCTTCAACTAAATATGCTGCCATAATTATCTTTTTTTAGAAATTCAAGTGCGAAGTTAGTTTTTTCTAAACGAGAAGATGGTTTATTTTTAGAATAAAATCGTTTTAAATGCTTTGTACTTTAAAATCTTTTAAGCAAATTTGCATGACAATTACATTTTTGGTAATTTAAGATTACATTTTTATTTCCCAATTCATAGATATTAAGCCTATGGAAACTACAAAATTGCCCCTCTGCGGACTTAAGAAAGAAGACTTCCAAAAGGTAGTCTTCTGTTTCTGGGTAATTATGTAATTGTTTAAATTGTTGAAGTGATTCTTCTTTAAGACTTTTATTTGAATTTTTTGGTTCCTTTGGTGCTGGTCGTATACCATGATGTAACATGCTAATACGTAATTCTGAACAAAGTGTTTGATATTTATATATCTCATCATTTGATTCTGTAACGAAATGCTCAAATTCTCTTTCAATCTCGTGTGG
>JAFOWI010000240.1 GCA_017425985.1 Bacteroidaceae bacterium
CCTCTCTCCTTTGGTTAACTTTTTTACAAAGATAAGCACTTAATCGCTTATTTTTTTCATTTGCAAATCTAAAGGAAAACACAGAATTCACAGAAACGCACCGGCTTCGCGTGCTTGCCTTGCGGGGTGTGTATGTTCGCCCCTCACGGGGCGGCGGGCCGACATAAAGTGGCCCCTATGCCTTGCGGGGTGATTGTACGATGGAATGCGCCGGAGGGCGTAGGGGCCGATCTCTGTGTCGGCCCGTCGTCCGATTTACGTACCGTTGCCCCAATCTATGTCGGTCCGTCATCCAATCTGCATATCCACGACTCCCTAAACGTTTTCAAAACATTATAACCGTTGTATCACCACGGGCCGACACAGAGATCGGCCCCTACACCATGCGGAATGCTTGTACGATTAAAATACACCACGCGGGCTGCAAAACGTTTGAAACTGCTATTACTCACTACAACCTCAAGGATTCATGAACAAACTTCTGTGGCTGGTGCGCCTGCTACACACGCACCCCGACCGCCTGACGCGCAAGGAAATACTGGAATCGTGGGCGGAACACGACGACCGCCGACGCCCGATGCCGCCCTCCACCTTCTACGACAAATGTGCGGAGATTGAGAGCATCTACGGGGTGAAAGTGGTGCGCAACAACATGCGCTACAGCCTCTACCACCACCATCGCGAGGGCTCGGACCTGCTCAACTTCTTAGTGGGCGAAAATGCGAGCATCGACATCGAGGGCGGACAATGGTTGCAACCTCTGGGCAACGCCATCGACGAGCGTCGCATCGTGCGTATGCACTATCAGTCGGTGGGCAAGCCTGCCTACGACACGCAACTGTCGCCCTACTGCCTGCACATGGCTCAGGGGCGCTGCTACGTCGTGGGCTTCTCCTCTCACCACAGCAGTGTGCGCACCTTTGCGCTCGACCGCATCAGCCAGGCATGCACGCTGACATCGCGCTTCACGCGTCCGGTGGATTTCAACGCTGCGCGCTACTTCCAACACAGCATCGGAGCATTCGGGGGCGAGGGCATGATGCCACAACACGTGGTGCTCAGCTGCGACGAGTGGCTCACCGCCTACCTGCGCCAACGACCGCTCCACTCCACACAAAGCGAACCGTCAGCAGGGAGGTTCGAGCTCGACGTAGCGCTGACAAAGGACTTCATCGGCATGATCCTGAGTTTTGGCAGCTCCGTGGAAGTGAAATCGCCGGCTGAACTTCGCTCACTCATGGCGGAGACGGCACGCAAAATTTGCGACCTCTACGCGGCGAAAAATTGACGTCCGCGCGCCTGCCTAAATTGCAACAAAAAAGAGGAAAAATTAGCGATTTTTGAGGTCCGAAAAAAAGTGCGATAGTTAACGAAACGTTAACTTAATCTTAAAAAAATGTTAAAACGACATTTTTTGCCGATTTGGATTTCGCCGAAAAATGTTGTATCTTTGTAGTACAAAGGGAGAGCCATGTCGGCTTTCCCTATTTTTTTGCCTAAAATGCGGAAAAACAAGCTCAAAGGTTGTTAAAACAAGGTCCGATGTTGTTAAAATTACCTTTGATGTTGTTTTTACAACCTCGGATGTTGTGATTTTTTCGACGGATTTGATTTTTACAACGATTAATTTTGTAATTCCAACATTGCATTTGAGCGCAAAATGAAAATATTTTTGAAAATGCCATTTTAACATTTAAATGTTAAAATTTCGGGTTGCGATTTTCGGGAAAAATGTAGTGATTTGCGGAGTGTTTTTATGGAAAAACAGCGCGCATGCCGTAGGGGCCACTTTATGTCGGCCCGTACGCTGGAACAGCGTAATGAAAAATAGTGTTGTTGGTTGCTCGCAGATATTTTGTTCTCACGCAGATTGCGCGGAATTCGCAGAGGCGCACTGGCTTCGCGTGCTTGCCTTGCGGGGTGTTTGCGCATTGAAACGTGCCGAACGGTTCTGTGTGTTCTGTGAAGTCCTTTAGATTTGCAAATGAAAAAAATAAGC
>JAFOWI010000241.1 GCA_017425985.1 Bacteroidaceae bacterium
GCATCGAGTGCGTAGAATATCCCGAACTCGGCATGGAAGCGATTTGGAAAATTGAGGTGGAAGACTTCCCCGCATTCATCCTCGTTGACAACAAGGGTAACGACTTCTTCCAGCAAATCAAGCCCACTTGCAGTTGTAAGTAAGGGCGTTGGATAGAGTACAGATAACAGAGTACAGAGTACAACTACCATGCGGATTAACCCATTCCTCATGTTCGCTAACACTGGCACTCTGATATCTGCGCTCTATACTCCGTTTAGTTTTTCACTTAACAGTTGTACTCTGTACTCTATAATTGTACTCCGGTTTAACTCCGGACGGCAGTTGTACTCTGTAATCTGTCAGCTGTACTCTATATTAGTTGTACTCTACATCTCGGACGGCAGTTGTACTCTGTACTCTGTTAACTGTACTCTAAAATTCTATGCTCCAATCCATCTGTAAATTCATTTTCGAAAAGGTGCTCGGTTGGAAGAGCGTTGTTGATGTCCCCGACTTTGACAAGTGCATCATCTGCGTTGCTCCCCACACCAGTAATCTCGACCTCTTCATGGGTAAACTCTTTATTGCTTCCGTTGGTCGCAAGTCAGGGTTTGTGATGAAGAAAGAGTGGTTCGTTGGTCCGCTCGACTACATCTTCCGCAACTGGATGGGCGGCATTCCCGTCAATCGCGGCAAGGGTACGGCGCTCATCACGGAACTCGTAGAGATTGCCAAATCGAGCGAAACCTTCCGCCTGGCCCTCACTCCCGAAGGCACACGTAAGGCGAATCCCAAGTGGCACCTTGGTTTTTATGTCATCGCCTCACAGGCCAACCTCCCCATCGTGCTCATGGGTATGGACTACAAGAAGAAGGAGGTGCGCATGACCAAGTACATCATGCCCTCAAAGGACCGCAAGGCCGACCTCCGCGAAATCTATTCCTATTACGAAGGTTATCAGGGACGCCATCCCGAAAACTTCGTCATAGGTTCGGTTTAAGGAATTTCACGAAAAATCGTAGCCGCCAACGCTGCGAGAATCGAAAATTCCGGACCGAAAGCCAAGCCGAACGATTGTGGCAAAACCATGCGCCCTCTTTTTGCAGAAAAACGCGCTCCGCGACACTGCAAACGAGGTGTATGATTTTGTCACATTTTTTTGCACGACGAAATTTGCCGCCTGCACAAAACACGCGTTTTCGGGGGTGGCAGATTGCAAAACGAGGGGTAAAACCACCGCACCGGGCGGCCGGCTGAAAGTCGAAATTTGGATTTCGGCCGAAAATGTTGTATCTTTGTACTACAGAGGAGGAAGACCGCGAGGTTTTCCTCTTTTTTTGTTAAAATGTGTTAAAAACAACCTCCGATGTTGTTTTTCGTAAGTCCGATGTTGTAAAAATTACCTCCGCTTTCAAGCAAAATTCACCCGATTTCGGCGCTCGGACGAAAAAAAAATTGCAGAAGAAGAAAAAATTTTTCATCCTCTGCAAAAAAAGTTGTTTTCACCGACAAAAATCCGGACATTTCGACATGAAATCCGCGAAATTTTGTGACTTTTTTGTTACAAATCAAGCACCACCATTTAGCGCAAACATCTACATGTTTTGTTACCTATATATTACAAAAATCTGGTTAAAACAAAGCAGGCTGCAAATGCCGACACGCAATGCGCAGCGATTTGCAACCAGCTTTGATGTATGCTGTATCAAAAGCGCAGCTTATTGGCGCTTGAGGAATTCAATAATTTCGCTGATGCGACCGAATGCCATGCAGACAACGGTATCGGCAGCTCCGTAGTAAACAGCCACCTTGTCGCCTTCGTGGAGCGCAGCACAGGGGAACACCACGTTGGGCACGTCGCCTGCAAGTTCGTAGGGCGCTGCAGGAGCGAGCAAGTAATCCTTAGAGCGATAGAGCACCTTTGTAGGGTCCTCTTTGTCGAGCAACACGGCGCCCATCGAATAGCGGAAACCGTTGCATGTAGTGATTACGCCGTGGTAGAACATCAACCATCCTTCCTCTGTCAAGATAGGTACACTGCCGGCTCCAATCTTTGTGCACTGCCATGCGCTCTGCTCGAAAGGCATTACTTTCATCACGCAACGATGTTCGCCCCAGTACTTCATGTCGGGGCTGTAGCTAAGATAGATGTCGCCGAAGGGAGTGTGGCCATTGTCGCTGGGACGCGAGAGCATGGCGTACTTACCGTTGATTTTTTCGGGGAAGAGCACACCGTTGCGGTTGAAAGGCAGGAAGGCGTTTTCGCACTGGAAGAACTCCTTGAAATCAAACGTGTAGGCGATGCCGATAGTTGGGCCGTGGTAACCGTTGCACCAGGTTATCCAGTAGCGGTCCTCAATCCAGGTGACGCGTGGGTCGTACTTATAGTCGCTCTCAATCATCTCCGTATTGCCGGCCTTGAATTCGATGGGGTCGTGGTTGATTTCCCAGTTGATACCATCCTTTGAGAAACCAGCGAAGATGTTCATCTGCACGCGCTTATTGTCGCAGCGGAAAACACCCGCAAAGCCATCGCCGAAGGGCACAACGGCACTGTTGAAGATGCTGTTTGAAGAAGGGATGCTGTAGCGTCCGATGACGGGATTTTCGCTGTAACGCCACATAACGTCGGAGCAACCGGCGGGGCGTTCTTGCCAGGGAATTGTTTGCATAATTATTAGTATTTAAGATGTTGTATCGGTAATTATAGGAACTCGTTATTGGCGAACAGCCCTGAGTTTTTCATTAATTTCCTTCATGCGCTTCGTTGTGAGCGGATAGATGAAGATGAAGAAAGCCGAGAGCACAGCCACGCCGGCTGGTATCCAGCTCATGAGCAGGCGGATGCCCTCAACAGCATCGGCAGTTTGTACGGCGCCCTCCTGCGTGTTGAAGCCAAAACCTGCCAAAATCCACATCACCGCTGCGCCACCAAAGGCTCCGCCAAACTTCTGCGCCATGGACGACGAAGAGAAGATAAGCCCCGTTGAGGCAGTGTTGAA
This sequence comes from Bacteroidaceae bacterium, assembly GCA_017425985.1. Classification (GTDB taxonomy): domain Bacteria; phylum Bacteroidota; class Bacteroidia; order Bacteroidales; family Bacteroidaceae; genus Alloprevotella. The sequence goes on from JAFOWI010000241.1 coordinate 2,985, forward strand.
CTTCAGCTCGGCATAGTCGGAAATGTCTGCATACATGCTCCATACCAAGGGCGAAACGACGCCCGTAAGGATACATACCAGGATTTGAAGCATAAGGAGCGTCCAGTAAGCCGCAGTGCCACTCGTGGGCACGAAGTAGAAGGCGACGCAAAGCAGGATGAGCGCTACGAGCGACCAAAGGAAGGTGCTCTTCTTGCCGAGCTTCATCGTGATGGGTGTGGCGATGGCTACGCCAAGCATGTTTGCCACCTCGCCTATCGCAAGGAAAATACCGGCATAGAACAGGAAGTCGATGGAGAAGAAGCTCAGCGCTGCGTCCTTGGCAATGAGCGTTGTGAAATAGAAGGGGATGGCTGCGTAGCGAATCGCATTGAAGAAGTTGAAGAACAACACTCCGCCGAGCAATATCCACCATGGACCATTGTGGAGCAAAGAGCGGAGGTCGGTGAGCACACCTGTAGTTTTCTCCATCGTCTTGACGCGCTCGCGTGTCATGGCAAAGGTCATCACAAACAGCAGTGCGCACACAATGCCTACGACGAGCATGGCGTACTGCCAGCTCTGGGCGTCGCGCGTAAGGGTTTCGTCGGCCTGCAACGCACCATTCATATCTGCAAAGAAGTTGCAGAGCGGTTCCCAACAAGCCAGCACGATGAACGAACCGGCATAGGCGAAGAACATGCGGAAGGACGAGAACACTGTCTTTTCGTCGGAATCCTCAGTCATGACGCCGAGCATCGAACCGTAGGGCACGTTGATGGCAGTGTAAACGGTCATCATCAATATATATGTGGCAAATGCCCACACGGTGTTGGCTGTTTCGCTCCAGTCGGGCTTAGTGAACAGCAACACGCCTGCTACGGCAAAGGGAACGGCTATCCACAGCAGA
>JAFOWI010000242.1 GCA_017425985.1 Bacteroidaceae bacterium
GTGTTTATGTAGTTTGGCTGTTTGTAATGTATAAGTTTATCCCTAAATGTAAGGTTGAATGGGGCTGTGCATTGCTATCAGCTGCTGTGAGTGGCGCTATATTTTGCGGAATGCAATATTTCAGTTATGCCATAATCACAATGTTTGGTAATTACCGAAACGTCTATGGCGACCTTGCAAGTCTGATTATATTCCTATTATGGATTTACTTTTCATGGACAATTTGCCTGGCAGGTGCACATTGGACTTATTTGCTGCAAACCGCTCGCGAAAAACGTATGCGCGAAGCCTATGCTTCTGCCAGTTTAGCTTATAAGCGTTTCTTGATATATGTGGTTGTGCAGCGCATCAAGGCCATTTATCCTATTACACTGCAATTACAGCATGAAGAATTTGTTCAAAACATGTCGGTAGAATTCGGTTTGTCCGAACACATACTTGAGGATTTGCTCAATCAAATGACAGACAGAAACATTCTGTTTTCTGAAAACGACGGTGAAAGCAGACTTTCTGAAGCCTACAGCATGATGACCGATGATGAGTTGTTGCATGCACTCGAATTTGCCGGACAAGATGCCGATGTTTGCAAGCATTTTAGCAAGATACATAATAATCCGAGTTTTCGCAGGGCTTGGAAAAAACTAAATCATGAACTTCCTTCCAACACATCAGAAACATAATTCATATCTCTTATTTTTGTTTATTTTTTAAAGTTATCGTATTTTTGCAAAGTGATTGTAAATTAGATTGTAATTCAAACATTTATGAATATGAAACTTAAAAAACTGTTGAGCATTTTTTTGGCGACATGTAGCATGTCTGCATCTGCACAAGACGTCCTGATTTACCTCAAATCGGGCGGCGTACGCTTCTTTCCCAAAGAAATCATTAAGGACATCAATCAGGATGCCGATGCATTCAATATTACGATAGCCAACGATTCTGTTATTTCCTTGCCATTAGCAGAAATTGATTCTGTTGCAAACGAACGACCTTCTGACTTACCCATTTTTACATCGTTTAAATTCAACAATAAGTACAACGACCAGGTTTTTACCGACGTCATTGCTACTATTACTGACGACAATGTGACCGCCACAGTCTGCGGTATAGGTAAATGGTTGACACCTTCGTTTCAGATAAGCGATGAGCAAGCCTTAGTATGGGCTAACGGTAAACTACAAACCAGCAAGCAGTCCAGACTACCGTTTGACAAGGACGTTGTTTACACCATCGGCTATGAAGATTGGCAACAGCTGTCGTACGTTAAAATCAAGGACGAAGTCTGGAGCGAACCACAGACTGGCATTGAATTCGAAAACGTAGAAATTCTGCCTGATTATTTATCAACAAATGCCCCTTCAAACTTTGATTATCGCGAAGGAGTAGCAATGATTGTTGATGGAGATGCGCAAACATTTTTTCATTCAACCTGGGGCACCGGTGAGTATGAAAAACTGCCTCTTGACGAATGCCCTTACATAGACATCGCCCTACCCGATGGCTTAGATACGTTTGTCTTTGGTTATTCAACGCGCTTCGACACTGACACACGCATGCCTCTCAGTTTTCTGCTCCAGGCAAGCAAAAATGGCGAAGAATGGATTGATATTAAAACTTATACATCAGAGGATGGCATTCCACAGAATGGCGTAGGACAAACGTTTGAATCCCCCATTATCAGACTGGATGCACCCTACGACCACTTTCGTCTCACCATGCTTAGTGCCAACTATAAGAACTACCTTTGCCTTTCAGAATTTTGGATGAAAAAGGTGACTCGTGAAGGCGAACCGCAGGAACCTACGCTCATCAGTCCGGCGCAATACGAATTTGTGATGCAACCCTTCGGACGTGATGTAAACGTTAGCGTTGCTTGGCCGACTGACACTGCATCCGTTCCCCGTGTTTACATAAACACCGATGCAGGAATCCTGCCTCCCGATAAGGACACGTATTTAAGAGCAAGCATCGAAATCGACGGTGCCGGTGTATTCCCCGACTTCAGCGATAGCGTGAACATCAAAGGACGCGGCAATACCAGCTGGGCTGGACAATATGGCAAAAGCCCCTATCGCTTGAAATTCGACGAATCCAAAAAGCCATTCGGCCTGACTAAAGGTAAGAGTTGGGTGCTTTTGGCAAATCGTCAGACAGGCTCGATGCTCTCAAATGCAGTTGCAATGAAAATTGCAGCGATGGTCGAAACTGCCGGTGCAAACCGAATCATTCCTGTCGAACTCTACATCAATGGTATGTACAGAGGTAGCTACAATTTCACTCAGCATGTAGGCCTGAGCAACAACAGCATTGACCTTGATGACGAAACGAATGCAGCCCTGCTCGAACTTGATACTTACTACGACGAAGATTTCAAATTCATGGACGAAAACTTCGACCTTCCGGTAAACATCAAGGACCCCGACTTGATGGATGATTACGAAAATCCGTGGGAACAGTTCGACCTTATTCAAGAAGATTTCAACAAGTTCACCAAATTGGTAAACAGCGGAAGCGATGATTTCGATAGCAGCGTTGACGAAACGATGCTCGCGCGCTTCCTCCTTGTTAATGAACTCGTGCAAAATCTCGAAATCGGACACCCCAAGAGTACATTCCTCTACAAAGAAGACGTGCTTTCATCAAGCAGTAAATACATCTTCGGACCTGTTTGGGACTTCGACTGGGCATTCGGATATGAGAAAAACTCTAACTACTGCACATCCGACCCGACATACGATTTCTTCTCCGGTTTAATCAGAGGCAAGGGATATGATTTCTTTAACAACCTGCGCTATAACAGCGAACTCGTAAAGCGTGCCTACTACAAGGAGTGGACAGAGTTCATGGATGGTCAACTTCAGGAACTGCTCGACTTCGTAGAAACTTATTATCAGTATGCCAACTCTTCGTTCGTTAATAACTCTACGATGTGGTATGATGGTAACAACTACGATGTTGTAAAAAACAATACCGTAGATTGGCTGAACAAGCGAGCTGCGTATATCTTTGAAAATCTTGAGCAGTACGACCTTGATGCTCCCACAGAAACACTCATTGGTGATGCCAACCTCGACGGATTCGTCACCGTGGCCGACGTAGTAAGCATCATCAATCGAATATTGGAATTGCCTAACGAATCGTTCAGTTTCAAGCAATCTGACATTGATGAAGACAACGAAATTACGATTAACGATGTAACATCAGTCATCGCACTTGTCCTAAGAAGTTCGCAAAACGCATCGGCAGTGCTCACACGTCCAAAAGCCGAAACAAAATTCCATATCGAACCGTTTAAGGCTAACCTTGGTGAAGACACCTACGTACAAATGACGCTCAATGTCAGTGATGAAAATTGTACAGCCATGCAGTTCGACTTAACGCTGCCCGATGCCACAACACTTCAGGACATTTCTTTGAGCAATACGATTGCATCGCACAAATGTAAGTATGAAGCTGTATCTGAAAATGCTTACCGAATAATAGTCTATTCAGCATCAAACGCCCCATTAAGCGTAGGTGCACACGATGTGCTCCTCACACTCCGTGCAGACAAGATGTTACAAGAAAGCAGTCGAAAAATCAGTACCTCAGCGGCTATGCTCACAACATCGCTGGGCGAAGATATGCGCATCGCGTCGCAAACAACGAAATTCGACATGACAACAACTTCAGTCGAAAACGTAATGCAGGCTGTTGCTATTGAGGGCGGCAAGTCACTGACTATCGAATCGTTGATTCATCGCGATGTACGCATCTATTCACCAGACGGTCGTTGCCTCATGACATTGAAAGTAAAGCCGGGTAAAACTACAATAAATCTACCAATCGGCATTTACATTCTTGATGGACAAAAAATAGTGATTCAATAAATCATCAATTCACTTACTCGCATGTTTGTTTTAAGCAGATGCGCCACATTAATTCGCTGGCGCATCTGCTTTTTTGGTTCCAAATTTATGAAAATCAATTTTATCGGCATAAACCACCCTTTTTAACCCCATTTTTGGCCCAAAAATGTTGCAAAACCTTCACTCTGGTCGTGAGTAAGCCATTTCACGCTTGCAAAACGTTCACTCTGGTCGTGAGTAAGGCATTTCACGCTTGCAAAACCTTCACTCTGGCCGTGAGTAAGCCATTTCACGCTTGCAAAACCTTCACTCAGGCCGTGAGTAATCCATTTCACGCTTGCAAAACCTTCACTCAGGCCGTGAGTGAGCCATTTCACGCTTGCAAGACCTTTACTCTGGCCGTGAGTGAACATTTCACACGTCTGCAAAAGTCTTACTCAGGGCGTGAGTGAACATTTTGCACGTCTGCAAAAGTCTTACTCCGGGCGTGAGTGAACATTTCACACGTCTGCAAAAGTCTTACTCTGGGCGTGAGTGAAGGTTTTGCACGTCTGCAAAAGTCTTACTCTGGGCGTGAGTGAACGTTTCACACGTCTGCAAAAGTCTTACTCTGGCCGTGAGTGAACGTTTTGCACGTCTGCAAAAGTCTTACTCTGGGCGTGAGTGAAGGTTTCGCACGTCTGCAAAAGTCTTACTCTGGGCGTGAGTGAACGTTTTGCACGTCTGCAAAAGTCTTACTCTGGGCGTGAGAATAGATTATTTGACGTCGCCAAGGGAGATTTCAACAATATTCATTCACTAATAAAATCAAATATTAACAATTTTATACACAAAAGGTGCATTTATTAAATAAATTTAATACTTTTGCAATTGCGCACTCGGCAATAGGAAGCAGTTTAAGAATAAATTCTGATTGCATTCCAATAGCTCACGCCGGGCATGATGCAAAATCCAGCAATGGAAGGTATGCACATGCGGAAAGATGGGCGGGAAAATGAGTGTGCAGACATAAAAGGCGTTTACTATGCGCTCTGTTTAAGGCGTTCTGAAATCTGGAAAATTTCAAATAATTCAGTCTTGAACTTAGCAACGGTAGATGCCCCGGGTGTGATTTACATCACATCTCTTACTTTAACAGCCACAATTGTATCAATTAAGTTACCATTGTGGAAAGGTTGTTTTCAAAAGATTCTTTTCTTTCACGAAAGGAGTAAATGAATTCAATCCGATGAGTAGTTCGTTTCCATTGGAATACGTACGAAATTAAGTAAGGGATAAAAGTAATCATATCGGCGTGGGCTCTGGCGTTGTCTGTTCAACTGAATTAGGCAGTTTCCAGAGCCTCAGAACGTGGAACGGACAACTATGGTTCCACGTCTTTTTTGTATCTATAGGTTTGAAGTAACGGTAAGAGAACTCTGTTAGCAGAGCTGTTTTAATCTGCTATTTTCAAGATAAAAGTTTATTCAATCATCCGACTTGTAAATTCGAATTTAAAAACTAAAAAAACTTCATATTATGCGTATCGATCAACACACGGAGAATAGTCTTATCTCCAACACTGGTTTACACTTCAAAACAACTCATTTTGAAATCAATCCTAATGAACCATTGGTTCTGAGTAACGGTAAAACGTTGAAGTACACTTTTGTTGAAACCATTGATTTCCTAAGTGGTGGTCATGTACATTTTGATGTATGTACTCCGAAAGATGGCGCATATATACCTGTTAACAATTTGAAATCTACGAACCAGCTTGAACTGTGTCCTAATGGAGTTGTCAAGTTGAACGAGGTTGGTATTCCTATGGCTGACTCAGCTGTAGTCTTGGCAGTGACGCAACACTATCCTGCATCCGATCCCAACTTGATAAGCATCAATTCACTTTCATCACTCCGCATCAAGAAAGACGGTACCAATACTCCAGCCTACGAATTCTTCTTGGGCAAATGGATGCCAATGCCAATGTTCGAGGTCGAAGTTACAGGGGACACAACAAGTTATCCTATTGGATGGTGTCGTGTTAAAATTGAACAAGATGGCGAACTCCAAAAGAATGGTACGCAACGTTACCGTTGCATTTGGGCATTCGATACTAAATTGGCTAACGATGTGAACGAAGGCGTGTTGCGTCCTTCATTTCTCCTTGGCTCAGGCAGTAGCAAGACATACACGCTTTGCAACAGAGTTGACCTTCTTTTAGGCGATTTCCTGAATTTGCCCGATGGTCAGAATGATGCTCCTATTGGCGACTACATCGCTTCACTGTTAGATATCGACCTCAGCCAAAACGAACAGCATAAGTACAAATTCATTGGCTACTATATTTACTTTATCAACCTATTGCGATTGTCGGGCGCAGCTCCTACCGTGACACTCTACAACACAGAAATCGACAAGCAAATCCCTGTTGACATGTCAGTAGATATGGGTAACAGCCGCACTTGCGCAGTGCTTTTCGAAAAAGGCGACTTTACAAAAGCTCGTATGCTGCGCCTTCGCGATATGTCTGAACCATGGAAGACGTACGATAAGGCTTTCGACATGCGCATCGTATTCCGTCGTGCCGACTTTGGAGGCGATATTACATTGGATAAGAATCTTTTCCAGTGGCCATCATTGGTGCGCGTTGGAGAAGAAGCCAAGCATTTAATTTGTCGCTCATTGGAAGCCCCAGATGAGTCCGAACGTTGTACCAACTATTCTTCACCCAAACGTTACCTTTGGGATGACAAGAAGTTTGATTCGCGTTGGGAATTGATGGTCATCAACGACGATCCCACAAACTTAAAGCTCAATCCTCAGATTTTCATAGAGGGATTTACGGAGTTCTTTGGCGACGACGGAACATTCTCACCACAGGGACGTAAAATCAATCTGCTGGACTTTGCTGCTTTCGACGACCAATGTCACTATAGCCGCAAGTCGCTCATGACGTTCGTAATGATTGAAATGATGCAGCAGGCTTTGTGCTACATCAATTCCAGTGATTTCCGCTTTATGCATGGCAACATTGGACAGAAGCGCTATCTGCGCAACATCATCATTACCTGTCCTACCGCAATGCCCCTAAAGGAACAATTTGCACTGCGCTCAGCTGCACACGAAGCTACTCTGTTGCTGCAAAAACTCGATCCCTCATTGCCCGCTATGACCATCACACCCGAACCCTCCAAATTGGTTCCAACAGATGATAGCGAAACACTCGTTCAGCGTGGTTGGCTCTACGATGAAGCCTTTGCGAGTCAGTTGGTATATCTCTATGCTGAACTCACAAAGCGATATGATGGTAGAGTTGAAGAATTCTTACGCTTGAAAGGCCACGTTCGTAAGGACATGGAAAGCAAGGGATTCGTTGGCAATGCGCTTACAATTGGAACAATCGATATTGGTGCTGGCACAACGGACGTTATGATTACAGCATATGGACATAAGGCAGGCAATCGCCTGACACCGGTGCCTCTCTTCTTCGATAGTTTCAATACGGCAGGAGATGACATCCTTCGAAACATTATTCGCGACATTATTCTTGAAGGTCCCAATGCTCAAAGCGATTCGTTAGGTAGCATCAGCAGTGCATTGTCGTGCCGCATTCATTCAATGACGGTTGAAGATTTACTTAACATCAAACGTATAAAGGACAATCCTTACTACGTGCATCAAGTAGATACAATAAAATTTGCTCTCAATGAGGAAGAAGAACGTCGCCAGCGGAACCATCTCACCCATGAATTGATGCACCACTTCTTCGACGACAATTCAGCATTGATGAGCGCAAAGGATCGTCAGTATCGTTTGGATTTCTGTACGCAGATAAGTCATCCCATGTCGCAATTCTTCCTCGAATTGTTGAAGCAAGGACGCCCGACAAAGGTTTATACTTACGATGAAATCTTCACGAAGGACAAACCTGCTGATTATTTGCTCAACTATTTCGAATATCATTTCGGATTCCGCTTCGAGTCACTCTCATGGCGCTACAATCCAACGGAAGTCGGCAACATCGTTCGCGATACGATGGAGCCCTTGATGAAAGCATTGTCAGTAGTGATGCACGCTCATAACTGCGACATCCTTGTGCTTTCTGGTCGTCCCACAAACTTAAAGCCTCTGACCGACCTCTTCTTGAAGTACATCCCTACCCCACCCAGCCGATTGGTGTTGCTCAATCAATACCGCGTAGGACGTTGGTTCCCACTTTCTACTCAAGAAGGTTATTTCCAAGAAAGCCAAAAAGCCGTAGTAGCTGTTGGTGCCGAAGTTGGTATGCTTGCAAGTACAGTTGGCTTCAATGGTTTAGTACTCGACTTTAGCGTTTTAGCAAAAACGATGCTTTCTACAGCTCGCTATGTAGGAAGATTCGACGATAGTTTGCAAGAAGTTGAAGCCCCCTTCCTGACTCCGCAGAATAGTAGTTATACAATCAAGGGAGCGTCAGTATTCCCTTACTACATTGGTTGTAAACAATTTGATTCACCTAAATATCCGGCACGTCCACTTTTTGCAATATATAATAATAGTGGTGTAGCTCAACTTAATATTTCAATTCAGCGCAATTACCACGAAGATCGCGAACTCCTCGTCATCGACGACATTACCGACAACGAAGGAAATGAAGTAAACATCAACTCCGTAGAACTTCGTCTCCAGACCATCGCAAAAGATGGACAATTCTGGATGGATAAAGGTGCATTTACGCTGAAGATACAAGAAATTTAATTCACATTAAAATCAACAATTATGTCAACAACAAACATAAACAATCATATTGAGAATATTAATAAGAGTTTGAGCTGGATAAAGACACACCAACCAGAACATTACGAAAAACGTTTCCTTCAATTAGTTGAGGAACGCAGAAAGTTGAGAAAAATAGCTGATGCAGCAGAGAATAATCCTGCTGTAGCAGCTTATGGTGTAAGTCAGGTTGGAAAATCATATTTGATGAATTGTATGCTTCAAAAAAATGGAAAACCTTTCTTACTTCAGACAAAGGAGAGAACATACAATTTTATTGAAGAAATGAATCCTAAAACTGACAATACCGAAGCAACAGGTGTTGTAACTCGATTCTCTTCGTTTAATTCAAGACCAGAACTCTATAGTGAAGAATACCCTATCATGATGCGTTGCCTATCCGTTTCAGATGTTATTATGCTACTCTGCGATGGCTACTATCATGATATCAGCGACTACACCATGTATAGTGAGTCGGACATTAAGAAATTAACCGAAGATATCTATAATAAATATAAGTCGTACGAAGAAAATTATACTTCAGCTGTTACTGCTGATGATGTCTTAGACATTAAGTTCTACATAAAAAAACACATCAAC
>JAFOWI010000243.1 GCA_017425985.1 Bacteroidaceae bacterium
GTAGAATGCCTTGATTTCCTTAGGATAGTCTGTAAGGATAACGGGCTTCTTAAAGTGTTCTTCAACGAGGTAGCGTTCGTGTTCGCTGGCAAGGTCAACACCCCAATAAACGGGGAATTCAAACGCCTTCTTACCAGACTTTGCAGCTTCTTCAAGAATCTCAACGCCTTCAGTATAAGTGAGACGGATGAAATCGTTGTTTACTACGAAGTTCAAACGTTCAAGAAGCGTTTTGTCAACCATCTTGTTGAGGAATTCGAGGTCGTCCTTACAATTATCCAATGCCCAACGTACGCAATACTTGATGAAATCCTCTGCGAGGTCCATATTGTCGTTAATATCGTTGAAAGCAACTTCGGGTTCAATCATCCAGAACTCAGCGAGGTGGCGAGGTGTATTAGAGTTTTCCGCACGGAAAGTAGGACCAAAGGTGTAGATTGCACCAAGTGCTGTTGCTGCGAGTTCACCTTCCAACTGACCTGAAACGGTGAGTGAAGTTGTCTTGCCGAAGAAGTCGTCAGAGTAATCAATCTTGCCATTCTCGTCCTTCTTCAAATCGTAGAGATTCTTCGTAGTTACCTGGAACATCTGACCAGCACCTTCACAGTCTGAAGCAGTGATAATAGGTGTGTGGAAATAGAAGAAACCACGTTCGTGGAAGTACTGGTGGATGGCCATTGCCATGTTGTGACGAATGCGGAACACTGCGCCAAACGTATTTGTACGCAAACGCATGTGAGCATGCTGGCGCATGAACTCGAAAGTCTGTCCCTTCTTCTGCATGGGGTATTCAGCATCGCATGTGCCGTAAACTACGATTTCTGTAGCCTGAATTTCTGCAGCCTGACCAGCGCCCTGACTTTCCACAAGTGTACCAGTCACTGCGAGACAAGCACCTGTAGTTACTTTCTTCAACAATTCTTCGTCAAACTTGTCAACGTCAGCAACAATCTGAACGTTGTGGATGGTAGAACCGTCGTTAAGCGCAATAAAGTTAACCGACTTGCTACCACGCTTCGTTCTTACCCATCCCTTGACGGTTACTTCTGCGCCATAGTTGGTTGAACGGAGTATATCAATAACTTTTGTTCTCATATTAAATGCTAATAAATACTATTCAAAAGCGCCCATGCGCAACATTGAAACTTCCTTTTCAGTGAGGTAACGCCAGTCACCGCGACGTACGTTCTTCTTGGTAAGACCAGCGAAATAAACACGGTCCAATTTTACCACATGGTAACCGAGTGATTCGAAAATACGGCGCACGATACGGTTCTTACCTGAGTGGATTTCAATACCAACTTGTTTTTTATCGGTAGGTGAAGCATACTCTACAGCGTCAGCCTTAATCATACCGTCTTCGAGGTTGATACCTTCTGCAATCTGACGGATATCAGCAGCAGAAACGTTTTGATCGGTATGTACGTGATAAATCTTCTTCTTCAAGAACTTGGGATGTGTCAATTTAGAAGCTAATTCACCATCGTTTGTAAGGAGCAGCACACCTGTTGTGTTGCGGTCAAGACGACCTACGGGGTAGATGCGTTCAGGACAAGCGCCTTGTACGAGGTCCATCACTGTCTTACGATTCTGAGGATCTTCGCTCGTTGTTACATAACCCTTGGGCTTATTAAGCAGCACGTAAACCTTCTTCTCGAGTTTCACTGCTTCACCATGGAAGCAAACGAGGTCAGTGCGCATTACGCGTGCACCAAGTTCGGTAACAACTTCGCCATTTACGGTTACGACACCCGCTTCGATATACTTGTCGGCATCACGACGACTGCACACCCCGGCATTTGCCAAATACTTGTTCAAACGAATGGGAGCATTAGGATCGAAGTGTTCTTCCTTATACTCAAGGCGCTTCTTAGCACTATACTTGGCATGAGGGTCATAATTTCCGGTGCGCTTTCGGGGAGCGTAGCCACCACGTTGCTGACCTTCTTCACCACGGTTAAATCCACCACGCTGACCATCGTTGCCTGCGTTAAAGCGTGGACGAGAAGTAGGTTCTCCGCCGAAGTTGTTTTGTGCGAAACGCTGTTTGTTGAAGCGACTCTGACCATCACGGTTGGGACGCTGGAAACCACCTTCTGTGCGTTCGCCAAAACCACGACCTTGGTTGTTAAAACGAGGACGCTGAGCATTGTCGCCTTCACGGCGATAACCACCGCTTACGCCTTCGCGTGAATTGGGGCGGTTTGAATTGCGTCCGTTACCATTTGAAAAGCGGTTACCATCTCGGCCACCCTTTCCCTTGTTAAAAAAATCTGACATAAATTTTAAAATTTGTCTTTTGTCAATGATTATAATCTAATGTCAACGGTGATGTTTCAACCGTTGTTGCTTATTTAGATACCTGTATAATTCCAGGGAGTAATCACACGAAGTTCTGCCTTGATTTCTTCACTCACGTCAAGTCCTTCGATGAATGTGCGGATGCTTTCCTCTGTGATAGCAGCATTGGTGCGAGTCAACGCCTTGAGTGCTTCGTAGGGATTGGGGTATGCTTCGCGACGAAGTACTGTTTGAATTGCTTCTGCACATACAGCCCAGCAGTTTTCGAGGTCGCGACGCAATGCGTCTTCGTTTAGGAGCAATTTGCTGAAGCCCTTAAGTGTAGAACTGAAGGCGATGAGTGCGTGACCCATAGGAACACCGATGTTGCGCAATACTGTAGAGTCAGTCAAGTCGCGTTGCAAACGGCTGATGGGGAGTTTCACTGCTAAGTGGTCGAGAATAGCATTTGCCACACCGAGGTTACCTTCAGAGTTTTCAAAGTCGATGGGGTTCACCTTGTGAGGCATTGCTGACGAACCTACTTCGCCTGCCTTAATCTTCTGCTTGAAATACTCCATAGAGATGTACTGCCAGAAGTCGCGATTTAAGTCGATGAGAATGGTGTGAATGCGCTTCATTGCATCGAACGCAGCAGCAAGATTGTCATAGTTTGAAATCTGTGTAGTGTATTCTTCGCGCTTGATGCCGAGCTTTTCTGCAAGGAACTTTTCTGCAAATGCCTTCCAATCGTAAGCGGGATAAGCCACACGATGTGCATTCAAGTTACCTGTTGCACCACCAAACTTACCACTGCAGGGCACAGCCTTCAACTGCTTCAACTGTTCTTCAAGACGGTATGCAAACACCTTTACTTCCTTACCCAAACGTGTGGGCGAAGCGGGCTGACCGTGTGTCTTAGCAAGCATTGCAATATCCTTCCACTCTTCAGCAAAAGTATTGAGTTGGTCAATCACCTTTTGCAACAAGGGGATATAAACTTCTTCTGTTGCATCCTTAATCATCAAGGGGAAAGACGTGTTGTTGATGTCCTGAGAAGTAAGACCGAAGTGTACAAATTCCTTGTATTGTTCCAAACCGCCAATGGCATCAAACTTTTCCTTAATGAAATATTCGATAGCTTTAACGTCGTGGTTCGTAACGCTTTCGATATCCTTAACGCGCTGTGCATCTTCAAGTGAGAAGTTCTGATAGATTTCTCTAAACTTTGGGAAAAGTGTGCTATCAACACCCACCAACTGAGGCAAGGGAAGTTCACAA
>JAFOWI010000244.1 GCA_017425985.1 Bacteroidaceae bacterium
ACATTACACTATTCGGGCTGCAACCCCATCCATGCTCATCCGTGAATTTCGTGTTCCGTAAAACAATCCATAAATTCAGTGGATGATATTATTGGGAAAATATAGCAGTAATCTCTGGTAGATATTCTCCTCCAAGTGGTAGATGAAACCAATAAATTCGTAGATAAAATGTGCCTGCGAGGAGATGAACAATAGGGGGGGCGTCATTTATTCAGGCGTTCTATATACCGTTTTACGTTTTAAAACATAAAAAACTTTAAATGCCCTATTTGCAATCTATAAATACTATTTATTGATTATATAATTGATAAATATCATAATTGGGGGGGGGTAAAATGGAAAATATGAAATAAATTCCGAATTTTAACATACGTCGGGTTAAAAAATGCTTAATTTTGTAAAGTTTATTGCCCGTATCTTAGGCAATGACACATACAGGGACAATCTTACATACTACTTTTAATTTACATTTTTCACACGGCAAGAACTATGGAGTAGGCTCGCTTTGCAATGCGCTGAGGGGCAGGCTCTGATGGTTTGTTTCGTCGTTTCCACACGTCTGAGTGCGTTTTTTCGGTGTGGCGATGACGTATATATATATTATTATTGAGTGATGAAAACGAAACGAATAATAGCGCGCATCTGCCTGCCGCTGCTCCTGACCATGCTGCTCGTACCGGCGGCGCAGGCGCAGAAATTGGTGGTGAAAAACAATTTGCTCTACGCCCTTACGGCTTCGCCCAGCATCGGTGCAGAGTATAAGGTGGCCGACAAGTGGACCACGCAGCTCTACGTAGGTGGCAACTTTTGGGACATGAAGAAGAGCACCAACAAAAAATGGCGCCACATCCTTGTGCAACCCGAAGCCCGCTACTGGCTGTGTAACACGTTTGATGGTCACTTTTTTGGTGTGCACCTCATCTATTCGCACTACAACGCCGGCAACATCGACTTCCCCCTCGGCCTGTGGAGCGATGCCTCCAACCGCCGCTATCAGGGCGACCTCGGCGCCATCGGCTTGAGCTACGGCTATAGCCACATGCTCTCCAAGCGCTGGAGCATCGAGGGAAGCATCGGTCTGGGCTACGGTGTGACGCGCTTCCGCGAGTACGACTGCACCACCTGTGGCACTTTCTACGGCTCTCGCACCAAGCACATGCTCATGCCTACAAAGTTGGCTGTATCGCTGGTTTATAACTTGTTCTGATTTCTATAGCTTCTATAGTATCTATAGCCTCTATTTCTCCTTTCTCCTTTCTAAATCATTATGCACTACATACTTTTTCTTCTCATCATAATAGCCACTCCCGTCTTGGCGCAGCACAGCCACGACTTCAAGGTGCAGTGGCACGGCAAGGACAGCGTGCGCGTGGAGTTTGCGCTCAGTGTGCCCACATCGTTGGCCACTTCCAACTACTCCGTGTTCCATGCTCCCTATCTGAGCAACTCCATCGTTGCCGACACGCTGCGCCTCGAACCCGTAGTGTTCCGCGGTGAGCGCAACCGCCGCTATGCCGAGCGCGCCCGCTTCTTTGGCGACAAGGCAGCGCCCGTAGGTCAGGAGCCGGCGCTCAACGACACCATCATCTACGGCCTGACGCTCCCCGTGGCCGATTATCCCTGGCTCCTCAAAGGGCGCAATGCCGTGGCGATGCAGCTCGAAAAGGAAGGTTGCTGTGAGGTCGAAACCCTTGGCGATGCCTACGTGGGCCACTTCGCATACATTCCTCCCTTCATTCCTTACTACAGTCCTGTGGAGGACAACACCGGTAAGGCGGGCGAACTGCAACGCACCAACCCCGTGCTCCAGCACATTTCGAAGTACATCCCCTACGACGAGTCGCGCGTACTGCGCAAGGAGGGCGATATGCTCTTCGTCAACTTCCCCCTCGATAAGACCACGCTGCTCCACGACTTCCGCAACAACGGTCCCATACTTGACACCATCGTCTCCATCACGCGTCAGATTATGGCCGACACAACGTCGAGCGTGAAGCTCATTCAAATCATCGGTCTTGCCTCTGTCGAAGGTAGCATCAAGCACAACTGCTGGTTGGCAGACGGCCGTGCGCGAGCATTGATGAAGCACATCCAGCGCCATGTAGCTGTGCCCGATTCGCTCTTCGAAGTCAACAACGGTTGTGAAGGTTGGAGCGAACTGCGCGATCAAATCAACGACACCCCCTTCGAGGGACAGCGCGAATTGCTCGACATCATCGACAACACACCCGACCCCAACCTCCGCGAGCGCCGCATCAAGCGCCTTATGGGCGGACGTCCCTATCAGTATCTTAAGGAACACATCCTTCAGGACCAGCGTAATTCGGGTTATCTCCGCGTTTACTACGACTACGTGCCCGACACGGCAGCAGCCGTCATCAACGACGCCCTCGGACTGATGAATAATAAGGACTATGCAGCAGCCCTCAAGCGCCTGCTCCTCGCGAAGCACGACCCCCGTGCGTTCAACGCCCTCGGCATTTGCTACTACATGCTCGGTCGCGAGGCCGAAGCTGCCGAATACTTCGAGCGCGCCGCCCTCCTCGGCAATGCCGAAGCCGCCAAGAACCTCCAGCAGGTAAAGATTATTTGGCAGGCCCGTGTGGATAACCAGTAGGGGATTCGTATGGATAAAACATCGCGGATGCTGTAGGGGCCACTTTATGTCGGCCCGTCGCCCCGTGGGCGAATACACGCATGGACGAAACATCGCGGATGCAATTAATATCCCGCATGGTGCATATATCTTATTGCAATTAATATTACGCCGTTCCGGCGTTCGGGCCGACATAAAGTGGCCCCTACACCGTTCGGTTCGTAATCCCATTCGGGGCGAATATACGCGCGGACGAAACGTCGCGGATGCAATGAAATTTTCGCATGGGTGCGCATGCAAAAACGTCGCGGATGCCGTAGGGGCCACTTTATGTCGGCCCGTCGCCCCGTGGGCGAATATACGCGCGGACGAAATACCGCGCATGC
>JAFOWI010000245.1 GCA_017425985.1 Bacteroidaceae bacterium
CTTGGCAAAGAAGAGATAGGTCATCTGCTCCAGAATGGTGATGGAATTGGTGATACCGCCTGTCCAGAAGGTATCCCATATGGAGTCTATGCGGGTTTTTATTTCGCCGGTAATCATAATGTTGAGGTTTGAGGTTGTAAGGACTCTAAGGTCTTTAAGGTCTCTAAGGACTTTAGGGACTCAATAAAATTAGTTTGTAAATTTAAATGTCGCAAATTTAACGAATTTATCAATACGGTGCAGTTAAAGCCGGGGAGTTTTTTAATGATTCAAGGTCGGGCTGACGAAAAAGTGCGGGAACCGGATTGCGCCACTCGGGATGCGGAGAAACGAACCGCACATCACCTATGACAAGCAACCACCCTCCCACCCCTCGGCTAAAAAAAGTCTGCCCATTTTAACATAAATACCGCAAAACTCACTTTGCAAATCAAAATGATTTTGGTAATTTTGCACCGTTAAAAATCAAAAAACGGAAAGAGGGCACCTGTTTGGGTGAAGCGACAAGAAAAGATGTCGTTCGCTGAGGTGTCGCACATGCCGAAAAACGCTTGTACGAGCATTCTATATATTTGAAGGTGCCCCTTTAATATTCATGACTCATCAATAAAGCCATGAACATTAAGGCATCTTTTTTTTATTGTAGGAACTACGTTTCAAAGATAGGACTAAAAGAAAATTAATATTTAAATCATTATAGCTATGAACTTTACCTTATTGGTCACCGCCGTGGTGACGGGTGTAGCATTTGTAGCAGTTGTCACTTTGCTTGCCAAACTGATTGCTCCACGCAGCTACAATGCACAGAAGGAAGAGGCTTACGAGTGTGGTGTGCCTACACGTGGACGCTCCTGGATGCAGTTCCGTATTGGTTACTACCTTTTGGCCATCCTCTTCTTGATGTTCGACGTGGAAACAATGTTTTTGTTCCCATGGGCAGTGGTGATGAACACGCTCGGCCCTGGCGGTTTGTTTAGCGTGCTCTTCTTTTTGTTTATCTTAGTGCTGGGCTTGGCTTATGCTTGGCGGAAAGGAGCGCTCAAATGGCAATAACAAAGAAACCTGTTATCAAGAATATTCCTTACGAGGAATTTAAGGACAATGAGACGTTCGAAAAACTCGTGGCAGAGTTGAATCAAAATGGTACGAATGTCATTGTTAGTACGCTCGATGACCTCATTAACTGGGGACGTAGTAATTCGCTTTGGCCATTGACGTTTGCCACAAGTTGTTGTGGTATTGAGTTTATGGCGGTTTGCGCCGCACGCCACGATATTGCTCGCTTCGGTTTTGAAGTGACGCGAAATTCTCCCCGCCAGGCAGACGTTATCCTTGTGAGCGGAACTATTACGACGAAGATGGCACCCGTATTGAAGCGCCTCTATGATCAGATGGCAGACCCCAAATATGTCGTAGCCGTAGGTGGTTGCGCTATTTCGGGCGGTCCGTTTACGAAGTCGTACCACGTTGTTATGGGCGTTGACAAGATAATTCCCGTTGACGTCTATGTGCCAGGATGTCCTCCGCGTCCCGAATCATTCCTTTATGGCATGATGCAATTGCAGCGTAAGGTGAAGGCCGAAAACTTCTTCGGAACGACCAACCGCAAGGAAAAAGACCCCTATGAAGCGGAGATGGAAACTAAAAACGAACAACTCTTAAATCAGCAGGAGGAAGCATAATGGAAACAACAGAAACAAAGACACAAGTACAAGCAGCAGCTCCTGCAACTCCCAAACCAGCAGCCGTCAAACCAGCGCCTAAACCTGCCGCTCCCACTGCTCCTGCCGAAAATGAAGTGAAACCCATCGAAGTGGAACCTTCAGCATTGCGCAAGGAGATGGAGCGCTTGAAGGCTGAAGACATGGACTTTCTGGAATGTCTTACGGGTGTTGACTGGATGGAAGAAGGATTGGGATGTATTTACACGCTTACCTCAACCTCTACCGGCAAGGTGGTGCATGTGAAAACAGCTACCCTCGACCGCGAGAATCCGCTCCTTCCAAGTGTGTCAGACCTTTGGGCAGTAGCAAATATCTACGAACGCGAAGTGTTTGACTTCTATGGAATCCGCTTTACGGGACACCCCGATATGCGTCGCGTATTTTTGCGCGAAGACTGGGTAGGTTATCCCTTCCGTAAGGATGATGAAACAGAAAAGAACAACCCGCTACGCATGACTAACGAACCCTTGGCAGACGACACGGAAGAATTGGTGCTCAATGCCGATGGAACGGTGACAAGCAAGCGCAATACGATTTTTGCGGATGGCGATTATGTGGTAAACATAGGACCGCAACACCCCTCTACTCACGGTGTGCTCCACTTCCGCGTGGCTCTTGAAGGCGAAACGATTAAGAAGATCGACCCCATCCTCGGATATATTCACCGCGGTATCGAAAAGATTGACGAGAGTCTTACCTATCCTCAGACCCTCGCTTTGACTGACCGTATGGATTATCTCGGAGCAATGCAAAACCGCCATGCGCTCTGTATGTGTATCGAAAAGGCTTTGGGCGTAGAGGTTAGCGACCGTGTAAAGGTGATTCGCACCATGATGGACGAGTTGCAACGTATTGACTCTCACATCCTCTTCTTCTCCTGTTTGGCGCAAGACCTTGGAGCAACAACCGCCTTTCTTTACGGATTCCGCGATCGCGAAAAGATTTTGGATATCTTTGAAGAAACCTGTGGAGGACGCCTCATTTTAAATTATAATACGATTGGTGGTGTGATGCACGACCTTCACCCCAACTTTGTTCCCCGCGTGAAGGAACTCATCCCCTACTTGCGCAATAGTTTGAAGGAACTCCACGCATTATTTACGGGTAACGTGATTTTCCAAAACCGTGCGAAGGGTGTAGGTGTATTAACCAAGGAACAGGCCATCTCCTATGGTTGTACGGGAGGTACAGGTCGTGCTGCCGGTTGGCACAACGATTTGCGCAAGACGCGTCCTTATGCCGCTTACGACCGCGTGAAGTTTAACGAAGTGGTGCGCGAAGGTGGAGATAGTTTTGACCGCTACATGATTCGTATGGACGAGATTCTGGAAAGTCTCAGCATTCTTGAACAACTCGTTGATAACATCCCCGAAGGTAGCATTCAGGAAAAGATGAAACCCATCATCAAGGTGCCCGAAGGTACTTATTATAGTGCAGTTGAAGGCAGTCGCGGTATCTTTGGCGTCATGTTAATCAGTAAGGGCGACAAGAGTCCCTACCGTTTGCACTACCGTTCAACAGGTCTTCCGCTCGTTGCTGCGATGGACACCCTCTGTAGCGGTTCAATGCTCGCCGACCTGATTACTATCGGTGGTACGGTTGACTATATTGTGCCTGATGTGGATAGATAATTCATAGAGTACAGATAACAGAGTACAACTCCATCCGGAATTGATACACTCTAAAAAATCTTGCCGAAAGGTTGTTGTACTCTGTACTCTGAACTCTGTACTCTCAAACCAAAATAATTATGTTTGATTTCAAAATAGTTACCGAATGGTTGCACGGTGCCCTTACAGGGATTATGCCAGAATGGGCAGCGATTTTGACGGAGAGCGTGCTCGTTGCGCTTGCTGTCATAACGCTCTATGCCGTGTTTGCCATCATCCTCATTTACATGGAACGTAAGGTATGTGCCTTTTTCCAGTGCCGTCTTGGTCCTAACCGTGTGGGTAAGTGGGGACTTTTGCAAGTGTTCTGTGACGTGTTCAAAATGTTGACAAAGGAAATCATTAACCTTCGCAACACAGACATGTTCCTTCACAACCTTGCGCCTTTCCTCGTTGTCACTGCGTCAATGGTGACCTTTGCATGTTTGCCTTGGAACCGTGGCGCACAGATGATTGACTTCAACGTGGGCTTGTTCTTCATCCTTGCGGCTTCATCCGTAGGCGTAGTGGGAATTCTGCTCGCAGGTTGGAGTAGTAATAACAAGTATTCACTCATCGGAGCCATGCGAAGTGGTGCGCAAATCATTTCGTACGAACTCTCCATCGGTATGACCATGCTCACCATGATTTGCTTGACAGGCACGATGTCTATACAAGGTATTGTGGAGCAACAGTATGCCGAAGGTTGGAATATTTTCCGCGGACACATTCCCGCAGTGATAGCTTTTCTCATCTACTTGATTGCAGGTAATGCGGAGTGTAATCGTGGTCCCTTTGACCTTCCGGAATGCGAAAGCGAATTGACTGCTGGTTACCATACCGAATATTCGGGTATGCACTTCGGATATTACTACCTTGCGGAATACCTCAACCTCTTCATCTGCGCTGGTATTGCAACATTGGTATTCCTTGGTGGTTGGGCACCTCTTCACATTGCAGGTCTTGACGGATTTAATAATGTGATGGATTTTATTCCCGGTGCTGTTTGGTTTATTGGAAAGACATTCTTTGTAGTGTTCCTCCTTATGTGGATGCGTTGGACCTTCCCCCGCTTGCGTATCGACCAAATCCTTGCATTGGAATGGAAGTATCTCGTACCCATTAGTATGTTAAACCTTGTCTTGATGGCGCTCCTCGTGGCATTCGGACTTCATTTCTAAATAAGACATGGAAGAAAAGAATTATTTCGAAGGACTCTTTTGCGGCATCAAGTCTCTCTGTACAGGGTTGAAAATTACGATGCGTGAGTTCTTCACGAAGAAAATAACACAGCAGTATCCTGAGAATCGCAAGGAACTGCAAATGTTTGACCGTTTCCGTGGTGCGCTTGTCATGCCCCACAACGAAGCCAACGAACACAAGTGTATTGGTTGTGGACTTTGTCAAATGGCATGTCCTAACGGTTCGATTAAGGTGACAAGCGAATTTTACGAAACGGAAGATGGCAAGAAGAAAAAGCGCCTGGTGAAGTATGAATATGATCTCGGTTGCTGCATGTTCTGCATGCTTTGTACGCGTGCTTGTCCCCAAGATGCGATTGAATTTGACCAGAGTTTTGAAAACGCTGTGTTCGACCGTTCTAAACTCATCCAAGTGTTGAACAAAGAAGGAAGTAAGGTGGCGGAAAAGTAAAAATAAGGTTCGGAAGTTGTAAGGTTTGAGGTCTTAAGGACCATGCAGAATTAAAATGTCTGCAAATTCTCAACCTTAAAGCCCTACACGACTCTAAAGACCTTAATGACTTTTCCTCCTTTCCCCCTTAAAACCTAAAATTAAAGATTTATGGATTCACACAATATAATGTTCGTTATCCTTGCGGTAATTATCTTGATTTCGTCAGTAGCAACTGTCGTAAGCAAGAGTATTATTCGTGCTGCAACTTACCTGCTCTTTGTGCTGCTTGGCACAGCGGGGTTGTACTTCTTGTTGGGATATACCTTCTTGGGTTCAGTACAAATCATGGTCTATGCAGGTGGTATCATTGTGCTTTATGTCTTCTCGATACTTTTGACGAGTGGTCAGCAAGAGAAACTTAACCGCGTATATCTCATGAAAAAGATTGCTGTGGGTATGTCTTGCATCGCAGGACTTGGCATATTTATCGCAATGTTCTTCAAGCAACAGTTCTTGGCAACCGCACTTTCTGCGCCCAGCGAATCAGACGCTTCATTCCTTAGCATTGAGGAAATTGGTAAGCACATGCTTTCAACAGGCGAAGGCGGTTTCTTACTCCCCTTCGAAGCAGTGAGTATTTTATTACTTGCCTGCATTGTTGGTGGATTGATAATTGCCCGTAAACGCTAATATAACGACTATGATTCAGTTAGAATATCTCCTCATCATCTCGGCAGTTATGCTGTTTGCCGGCATTTACGGTTTCTTTACCCGAAAGAGCACCCTTGCGATGTTGCTTTCAATAGAACTGATGCTCAACGCTGCCGACATTAATTTTGCGGTGTTCAATCGCATGCTTTTCCCCGATGGTCACGAAGGTTACTTCTTTGCAATCTTCGGTATTGCCATTGCAGCAGCGGAAAGCGCCATTGCCATCGCCATTATGATTAATATTTATCGAATGCTCAAAAACATCTCTGTGGATGAGTTGAAGCAAATGAAATGGTAAGCCACTATGGAATATACATTGTTCATACTCCTTTTGCCCCTCTGCTCCTTCTTGCTGTTAGGTCTTCTTGACAGTAAGATTAGCAAGACCGCGGCCGGCATTATTGGCACATTGAGTTTGGGTGCGGTTACGCTCCTCTCTTATTTCACAGCCTTCGAATACTTCACTGCAGATCGTGTTAACGGAGTATTCGAGAAAGTAATGCCTTATAACATTACTTGGTTGCCCCTTGGCAACTTGCATTTTGATATGGGTATCTTGCTCGACCCCATTTCGGTGATGATGCTTATTGTCATCTCTACGGTGTCGCTCATGGTACACATTTACTCCTTCGGTTACATGAAGGGTGAGCGTGGGTTCCAGCGTTATTACGCCTTCCTGAGCCTCTTCACGATGTCCATGCTCGGATTGGTCGTAGCTACCAACATTTTCCAGATGTACTTGTTCTGGGAACTTGTGGGTGTGTCATCTTACCTCCTCATTGGTTTCTACTACACCACTCCAGCTGCGATTGCCGCTTCTAAAAAGGCGTTTATCGTTACGCGCTTTGCCGACATGTTCTTCCTCGTGGGTATCCTGATATATGGTTACTACTGCAAGTCATTCGGTTTTGACTTCAATGCTGAAGGTTTTGCTGCTGGTGCCTTTATGTTGCCCACGGCTTTGGTGCTGATGTTTATCGGTGGTGCCGGTAAGAGTGCAATGTTCCCGCTTCACATCTGGTTGCCCGATGCGATGGAAGGTCCGACTCCTGTCAGTGCGTTGATTCACGCTGCAACGATGGTTGTTGCCGGTGTGTTCCAGATTGCGCGCCTTTTCCCCCTCTGGATTCAATATGCTCCCGAGGCCATGAGCATTGTTGTTTGGGTAGGTGTGGTTACTGCGTTTTATGCTGCTGCTGTGGCTTGCGTACAGAGTGATATCAAGCGCGTTCTTGCCTTCTCAACGATTTCGCAAATTGCCTTTATGATGGTAGCGTTAGGCGTTTGCCTGCCTGGCGAACACGGAGCAGTGATTGACAACCATGCAAGTCTTGGTTACATGGCATCAATGTTCCACCTCTTTACGCACGCTATGTTTAAGGCGCTCTTGTTCCTCGGTGCCGGTTGTATTATCCACGCGGTGCATAGCAATGAAATGTCGGCAATGGGTGGACTTCGCAAGTACATGCCCATCACGCACATCACTTTCTTGATTGCATGTTTGGCCATTGCGGGTATCCCTCCCTTCTCGGGCTTCTTCTCGAAGGACGAAATCCTCACGGCATGTATGCACTATAGTCCCGTTGTAGGATGGATTATGACGGGTGTAGCAGCGATGACGGCGTTCTATATGTTCCGCTTGTACTTCGGTATTTTCTGGGGAACTGAAAACAAGGAACTCCACGCTCATCATACGCCTCACGAAGCACCGCTCGCTATGACGCTTCCGCTGATTGTGCTTACATGCATCACGCTCGTTGCCGGTTTCATACCTTTCGGGCATTTCGTAAGCGCTTCGGGCGAAGCCTATGACATTCACCTGGATTGGACCGTTGCCGCAACGAGCATCGTAGTTGCTGTTGCTTCGATTGCTTTGGCCACCTACGTTTATGCTGGCGAACGCCAACCCATTGCAGAAAAACTTCATGGCGCTTTCCCCCGCCTTCACCGTTGGGCATTCAAGCGCTTCTATCTTGATGAGGTGTATCAGTTCGTAACCCACAGAATCATCTTCGCTTACATTTCTCGTCCCATTGCCTGGTTCGACCGCAACGTGGTAGATGGATTCTTCAATTTCCTCGCATGGGGAACTCACAAGTTGAGTCATGCCATCCGTGGTTTGCAGAGTGGTTCTGTTCAACTTTACGCACAGGTATTCCTTCTCGGTATCCTTGTTATTCTTCTTCTTTTGATAATGTAGCCAACTATGGAAAATATTCTTTATCTCTCTACCTTCGTGTTCATCCCCTTGGTGATGCTCTTAGGTTTGTGGTTGGCGAAAAACGTCAATCAGGTTCGTGGTGTGATGGTTGCCGGTAGCACAGCGCTGCTCGCTCTTTCTATCCACCTTACAGCTCGCTTCTTGGGCGACCGTGCTGCGGGTGAAACCGCCGAAATGCTCTATACAGGTGCAGTGTCTTGGTTTGAACCGCTGAACATCTGCTACTCTGTGGGCGTTGATGGTATTTCTGTTGCAATGATTTTGCTTTCAGCTATTATCGTGTTTACGGGAACTTTTGCCTCTTGGCAACTTAAGCCGCTTACGAAGGAATACTTCTTGTGGTTTACGCTCCTCTCTATGGGTGTATTTGGTTTCTTCATCAGCATCGATATGTTTGCGATGTTTATGTTCTACGAAATCGCCCTCATTCCCATGTACCTCTTGATTGGTGTCTGGGGTAGCGGCAAGAAGGAATACTCCGCGATGAAACTCACGCTCATGTTGATGGGTGGTTCGGCCTTCTTGATGTGTGGTATCTTCGGCATCTATTTTGATGCCGGTGCTACAACAATGAACATCCTCGACATTGCGAAGCATGGTGTTGCGCTCGACAATCAATACTTGTGGTTCCCCATGACCTTCGTAGGTTTCGGTGTGCTCGGTGCGCTCTTCCCCTTCCACACATGGAGTCCTGACGGTCACGCATCTGCGCCCACCGCCGTGTCTATGCTCCATGCTGGTGTGTTGATGAAACTTGGGGGTTATGGTTGCTTCCGCATCGCCATGTATCTCATGCCTCAGGCGGCTCACGAGTTGGGTTGGATCTTCTTGATTCTTACAGGTATCTCTGTAGTTTATGGCGCATTCTCAGCGTGCGTACAGACCGACTTGAAGTATATCAATGCCTACTCTTCAGTTTCGCACTGCGGACTCGTGCTCTTCGCCATCTTGATGATGAACGAAACAGCCTGCACGGGTGCGGTGCTTCAGATGTTGAGCCACGGTTTGATGACTGCCCTCTTCTTTGCGCTCATTGGTTTCATTTATGGCAGAACGCACACACGCGACATCCGCGAACTCTCCGGATTGATGCGCATCATGCCCTTCCTTTCCATCTGTTACGTGATTGCCGGTTTGGCAAACCTCGGCCTTCCCGGGTTGAGCGGTTTCGTGGCAGAAATGACCATCTTTGTAGGTTCGTTTGAAAACACTGGCGCATTTTATACCACCATTACCATCATTGCTTGTACGAGCATCGTGGTGACAGCGGTTTACATCTTGCGCCTCGTCGGAAAGATTCTTTACGGCACTTGCACGAACGAACACCACCTCCACCTCACCGATGCAACATGGGACGAACGCTTCTCTGTAATCTGCCTCATTGCATGTGTTGCAGGTCTCGGTATCGCACCTCTTTGGGTGAGCAACTTGATTGGAGATGGCGTTGCACCAATCATCAACCAATTGGACAAATTCATTGATTTAAACCCCTTCTTGTAAACTATGGATTATTCACAGTTCTTATCAATGCACGCCGAGCTTTCGCTCCTTGCAGTGATTCTCATACTCTTTATTGCGGACCTCTTCATGTGTCCCGACAAGAAGAGCGGGAAGGGTGTTTATAACACCTGCTTGCCTGCTGTGCTTTTGTTGCTACACATTGTGCTCAACTTATTGCCTTGCGCTTCGTGTGGCACTACGGAAAGTTACTCTGCCTTTGGTGGCATGTATGTTCACACGCCCATGATGACGGTCGTAAAGAGCATTCTTTCTGTCGGCACACTTATCGTGTTCCTGATGGCGCACAAGTGGCTCAGTCGTGAGGAAAACCTGGTGAAGCAAGGCGAATTCTACCTGCTCACGCTCTTCACGCTCCTCGGCATGTTCTTCATGATATCTGCGGGCCACTTCCTTATGTTCTTCATCGGTCTTGAATTGGCATCCGTACCCATGGCGGCGGTCGTTGCCTTCGACAAGAAGCGCTACGAAAGTGCCGAAGCCAGTGCGAAGTTCATCCTCCTTGCGCTCTTCTCTGCCGCACTCATGCTTTACGGTATGTCGTTGCTTTATGGCGCAACGGGCACGCTCTATCTGGAACCCATGGGACAGGCATTGGCCGCAACCTCTTGGACACCGCTTACCGTAGCCGGATTGGTGCTCATCATCTCAGGTTTGGGCTTTAAGATTTCGCTCGTACCCTTCCACCTCTGGACGGCAGATACCTATCAAGGTGCGCCCACGGTGGTAACAGGATACCTGAGTGTCATCTCAAAGGGTGCTGCCGCATTTGCACTCTTCACAATTCTCGTGAAGGTGTTTGGCGCAACAAGTTACGTTGAGATGTGGAACGACATCTTCTTCTGGCTCATCATCCTCTCTATTACGTTGGCAAACCTCTTTGCCATCCGCCAGCAGAATCTCAAGCGCTTCATGGCCTTTTCTGCCATCTCGCAGGCAGGTTACTTGGTGTTGGGATTGATGGACGGTTCGGCGCAAGGCATGACGTCGCTCGTGTTCTACCTCTTCGTTTATATGGCAGCAAACCTCGGCGCATTTGCCGTGATGAGCAGCATTGAGGAAAACAGCGGTAAACTCAACATCAGCGATTACAATGGTCTCTACAAGACGAATCCCAAGTTGGCATTCCTCATGACGCTCTGCCTCTTCTCTTTGGCGGGTATTCCTCCCTTCGCAGGTTTCTTTTCCAAGTTCTTCATCTTCATGGCAGCCTTCAAGGGTGGACACGTATTGCTTGTGTTCATAGCACTCGTCAACACGGTGGTTTCGCTTTACTACTACCTCTTGATTGTAAAGGCGATGTACATTCAACCCAACGAATCGCCCATCGCCACGTTCCGCTCTGACAATTATACGCGTCTTGCGCTCCTTATCTGCACTGCAGGCGTAGTGTTCCTCGGCATCGCAAGCATCGTTTACAACTACATCGATGCCCTCAGTTACGGACTACTTTAACTGACAGGCAATACAACTAACAATGGGTTAAAATAGGAGTTTCTCTTCACGAAGGAAAACCTATTTTAACCCATTGTTTTTGACCTATAGGTCTAAATATATTATTGCCGAATTGTATACAGCAAAGAGGGTGTGCCGAAATTTTGCATTGGGACGGGGGCAAAAACGGTCAAAAAGGTGGTCTCCCGACTCGGGACACGACCTCGCAGACTGAAAAGGTCCGCTCCCGATGTGGGAGGGGGGGTAAAAACGGTCAAAAAGGTGGTCTCCCGACTCGGGACACGACCTCGCAGACTGAGAAGGTCCGCTCCCGATGTGGGACGGGGGCAAAAATGGTCAAAAAGGTGGTCTCCCGACTCGGGACACGACCTCGCAGACTGAAAAAGTCCGCTCC
>JAFOWI010000024.1 GCA_017425985.1 Bacteroidaceae bacterium
ATTTTTGGGCCAAAAAAAGGGAGAAACCGCGTGGTTCCTCCCTTGTAGTACAAAGTTACAACAAAATTTGACGAAATCCAAGTTTGTTAAATTGTGTTAATTAACATCCATTAACAAATCAACCCTTCATTTTGCTATCTCGCTCCCTCGAAAACGCTCGTTTCGCGCAGCGCCGACTTCGTTTGCCAAAACCAAAAGGCCGACTGATTTTGAAGCCTAACTCGCTGAATGTTATCTTTGTACCGAGATAGGCGCGCAACAGAAAAATTGCGTCTGGTGCATGGCGCTTACGCGCGAACGTAGTCTGTGAAGGTGAAGGGGCATTCGTTTTTCTCGTCAGCCGGGTTTGTTACCTCGTTTTCAACTTTCCATGCAGCATAGTCCACCGTCGGGAAAAAGGCATCGGCTTGTGCCGGCGTGGCATCGATGTGCGTAAGGTAGAGGCGGTCGGCCAATGGCAGAGCTTCGGCATAAACGCTCTCGCCACCGATGATGAACACTTGTTCCTCAGGCTTGCAAGCATCGAGTGCGGCTTGCAGGCTTGTGAAGATTTCGCAACCCTCGTATTGAGCTGAGGCGTTGCGCGTGAGCACAATGTTGCGACGGTTGGGCAAGGCGCCTTTGGGCAGCGATTCGTATGTTTTGCGCCCCATGATGATGGTGTGGCCCGTGGTCAGCTCCTTAAAGCGCTTAAGGTCGGCGCTGAGTCGATAGAGTAGGCGGTTGTTGTAACCGATGGCGTTGTTTTGCGCCAGTGCGCAGATGATTGACAGCATAAGTCGAGATGTGTGTTTGTGGTTGTGTGTCAGTGTTTTGTGGAGTTATGGAAGGCTCGCAGATTTCCTGTTTCTTAGCTGGCATTGTCCCTTGATTGTTGCGGGTAGGACTGACTTGCTTGCTTCCGTGTCGGACTAAAACTCGTAGGCTGACTTAATTCTTGATATTGACTACAATTTTGGGATTGCGAGGGTCGTTGGTGATGAGCAGAATGCTGCGTTTGCCCTTCGACGATGCGTCGGCAGAGAGCGTAACCTTCATTTTGGCAGACTTCCCGGGCTTGATGACGGACGAAGACAGGCTTACGTGCAAACCGGGATTGTACACCTGCAGACGTTTCACTTCGAGCGGCGAAAGACCGTTGTTGTGGAGCATGATTGTGCCGCGAAGTTTTTTCTTATTGCCGAAAGCTCCGAGCGTAAGCGTAGAGTCGGAGAGTTCGGCTTTGGGGGCTTGCGCGAGTTCTTCGGGCGAGGCTTGTAGCTCGGGTACCATTGTGATGAACACTTCAAGCTCGTTGTCCTGACTGACGCGGTCGCCCACGAAGCGGCTGAGGAATACGCTGGTCTTTGTGAGTCCCATGTCGCGCAGCAGGCTGGAGTTGAGCTCAATGTGGAGTTCGCCCTTCTTGCCCGGCTCTATGAGTTCGGGAGTTGCGACTACCGAAAGATAGGCGGGCAGGTGCATCAGTTCGGGGTGGAAGGCGTGCGTGCTACCGTTGAACACTTGGATGATTGCTTTGGGCGTGGAGCCTTGCTTAACGTTGTCGAACTCGATGACGTTCTTGTCCAAATGGTAATCGGCTATGCGGTGGGCAAAGTCCTCGGGTCGAAACGACACTTCTCTGACAACCTTACCAATTACGTGGAGATAGGTAGGCTCTGCTTGTGCGTTGGTATAAACGGCAATGGCCTTGTCGAAGCGCCCTAAGAGGGTGGCGTCGAAACGAACGGAGATTTCGGCGCGCTCGCCCGGCAAGATGGGTTGAGAGGGCCATACGGCATTCGTACAGTCGCAGTCGGGGCGCATCTTGGTGATGAGCAGAGGTTCGTTGCCCACGTTGCGCACCGCAAATGTGGCTACGCGCGGCGTTTGCCAGGCTACTTCGCCCAGATGTGCTTCCTCAGACGAAAATTCAGCCTGAGGCTGTGCACAAAGCGCAGTGGCGATGAAAAATAATATGGTGGATAGCGTCGTTCTCATATCATTCAAACTAAAATTTCAGAGCAAAGTTAAGGAAAATCCCTTGAAATTGTGGAAACGTGAAAGATTTTAATTACTTTTGCGTGTAATATAATGAGGAATGTGCGCTGCGCAATGCAGGCGAAGGCGGAATTCTCCGCTTTTTGCAGGGTAGTGAATCGCAGCGCTTCCGAAAAATCAGACAACCCGACAACTATGAAATTCATATCCTGGAACGTCAATGGCATTCGCGCCTGCTGCGAAAAGGGATTCCGCGAAATTTTTGCCGAACTCGATGCTGACATATTCTGCTTGCAGGAAACGAAGGTGCAAGCCGGGCAAATCGACCTCAACTTTGAGGGTTATCACGCCTACTGGAATTATGCTGAAAAGAAGGGCTACTCGGGCACTGCCATCTTCAGTCGCCGCGAACCGCTGAGCGTGAGCTACGGCATCGGCATCGCGGAACACGACACGGAGGGGCGCGTCATTACGCTGGAGTTCGACGCTTTCTACATGGTGACCGTATATACGCCCAACGCGCAAGACGGACTGAAGCGCCTCGACTATCGTATGCAGTGGGAAGATGACTTCCGCGATTACCTGCTGGCGCTTGGTGCTCGCAAACCCGTAGTAGTGTGTGGCGACCTCAACGTAGCGCACAAGGAAATCGACCTTAAAAATCCGAAGGGCAATACGAAGAATCCCGGATTTACGCCCGAGGAGCGAGGAAAGTTCACGACGTTGCTCGAAAGTGGCTTTGTCGATACATTCCGACATTTCTATCCCACGCTCGAAGGTGCTTACTCGTGGTGGAGCTACCGTTTCAGCGCACGACAGAAGAACGTAGGGTGGCGCATTGACTACTTCCTTACGTCGGAACAGCTCCGTCAGCAGTTGCAGAGCGCACAAATTCATGCAGGCATTCTCGGTTCGGACCACTGCCCCGTAGAAGTGTGTATCGAGGGGCTATGATGTACCGGCAAGCAGGAATGAAACACAATGAGACTACACCCTCAGAAAAAAGAGTATGGACCGCTATAAGCAATAATCAAACAAATTAAGAACTAACATTTAAAGACTTAAAAATATGGATAACTTAAACATTCCTCCTACTCCCGAAGAACGTGCTGCAATGAATCGCACTACTCCTACATACGTCGTCAAGAACAAGTCGTGGTTCCACGGTTTTCTTCAGGCGCTGGCTGCTTTCTTGGTAGGCAGCATCATTACGGGTATCGTGTCAGTATTCTTGTTTTTCATCGTGGTAGGTTCGTTTGCCGCGCTCAGCGACACGCCTACTGTTGTGAAGGACAACAGCGTGCTCCGCATTTCGCTTAGCGGTACGCTCGAAGAGCGCGTGGAGGACAATCCTTTCAGCTCGCTCCTCTCGAACAGCGCGATGGAAGAACAAAGCTTGGAGGACATCCTTGCGGCTATCAAGGTGGCTAAGACCGATGACAAAATCAATGGTATCTACCTCGAAGCTGGAATGATGAGCGGCGACTATGCTTCAATAGAAGAAATCCGCAGTGCGCTCAGCGACTTCTCAACAACAGGCAAGTTCATCCTTGCTTATGGCGACAACTACACGCAGGGAGCTTACTACGTGGCAAGTATCGCTGACAAAGTGATGCTCAACCCCTCGGGTATGGTTGCATGGACGGGTATTGCTGCTCAGCCCATGTTCTATAAGGACTTGTTGGAAAAGCTTGGCGTCAAGATGCAGGTGTTCCGCGTTGGTACATACAAGAGCGCGGTCGAACCCTTCATCGCTACTGAAATGAGCCCCGCAAACCGCGAGCAGACGCTTTCGTACATCAACAGCATTTGGGCAAATCTTGTCAGTGACGTAGCACAGTCGCGCAACTTGACTCCCGAAACGCTCAACGAATTAGCCGACAATTATATTTCGTTCGAAGATGCCGACAAGGCTGTAGCAGCCGGTCTCATCGATACGCTCGTATATAGTAATGGAATGCGCGATATGCTTCGCCAGGCCAATGGTAATGCGAAGGTGAACTTCATTACGCCCGCCGAACTCGCAAAATTAACTAAAGCTCAAGCACAGGTTCAGAAGCAGGAAGTTGCTGTTTACTACGCCTTCGGAGAAATTGTGGACGAAGCCGCAGTAGGTTTTGGCGCCGGAAGTGCTGAAATCGTGGGCAACAAGGTGGTTGAAGACCTCGATAAACTGATGAACGACGACAACGTCAAGGCTGTTGTGCTCCGCATCAACTCGCCCGGCGGTAGCGCTTATGCAAGCGAACAAATGTGGAACGCGATTGAGGCACTCAAGCAGAAGAAGCCCGTAGTCGTTTCAATGGGTGGCGTGGCAGCATCCGGTGGTTACTACATGTCGTGCAACGCCAACAAAATCTATGCTGATGCTACGACCATCACCGGTTCGATTGGTATCTTCGGACTTGTGCCCAACCTTAGCGGATTGCTGACCGACAAACTCGGACTTCGTTTCGACGTTGTCAAGACAAATAATTCGGCAGACTTTGGTAACATCTCGCGTGGCTTCAATACTGCCGAATCAGCTGTGCTCCAGGCACGCATCGAACGTGGCTACGACCTTTTCCTCACACGTGTTGCCGACGGACGCGGCATGACGAAGGAAGAAGTCAACAAAATTGCTCAGGGCCGCGTATGGACTGGCGAGCAGGCTTTGGAAATCGGCCTTGTTGACGAACTCGGAACGCTCGACGCTGCAATTCAGCACGCTGCAAGCATGGCTGCGCTCGACAATAATTATAAGGTGGCAAACTATCCCGCTGCCAACAACATCTTCGAACAGATGACCAACACCGTGAAGGAAGATTATATGGAGCGCGAACTCAAGTCGATGCTTGGCGAGCACTATCATCACCTCAAGTTCGTAAAGCAGGCCGGCAACAAGCCCAATATTTACGCTCGCATTCCTTACGAAATCAATTTGCAGTAAGCCTGCGATACATCCATCTTAAGAAAACCATGCTATGCTAAGCATCATCATGGCGCTGCGCAACTTGATGTTCGACAAAGGATGGATACTCAAGCAAACGCAGTTCGAACTGCCGATTATATCGGTCGGAAATCTTTCGGTGGGCGGCACAGGCAAAACGCCCCACACGGAATACCTTGTGAAGTTGCTGAAAGAGCAGGTTTCGCACATGGCGGTGCTGAGTAGGGGCTACGGACGCTCAACGAAAGGCTTTCGCTACGTGGAAACGTCCTCGAAGGCACGCGATGTAGGCGACGAACCTTTGCAGATAAAGCAGAAGTTTCCGGATATCACGGTTGCCGTTTGCGAAAAGCGCGTCGTGGGGATTACGAAGTTGCTTCAACCCGATCCGAAGTCGCTCGTTCCGGCAGCGATTGTGCTCGACGATGCCTTTCAGCACCGATACGTGAAGCCGGGACTGAGTATTCTGCTTACGGACTACCGACGTCCTTACTACGCCGACCGCGTTATGCCGTGGGGGCGCCTTCGTGAGCGTCGTTCCGGAGCAAAGCGTGCCGACACCATCATCGTTACGAAATGCCCCGCCGAACTGAGCGATGCCGAGCGCCGACGTATTGTTGACAAACTCAAACCTTTGGCGCATCAGCAAGTGTTCTTCACGACCTTTGCTTAC
Source organism: Bacteroidaceae bacterium (assembly GCA_017425985.1). Classification (GTDB taxonomy): domain Bacteria; phylum Bacteroidota; class Bacteroidia; order Bacteroidales; family Bacteroidaceae; genus Alloprevotella. The sequence continues at coordinate 5,583 of JAFOWI010000024.1, forward strand.
GATACGCCGCGCATGTTCCGTACGCAGGCGGAGGTAGCATTGCCCTCTTCACTCTTAGTGCTGACAGGGATTGCCAAACCTGCTCCGCTCTACGATTACCTTGAAAGCAAGGGGTGCGTACTGCAGAAGTTGGCATTTCCCGACCATCATTCGTTTACGCCGGCCGATGTGCAACGCATCAACAAGGCGTGCGAACAACTGCCCGAAGGCGCTAAGATTCTGACGACGGAAAAGGACGCTGCTCGTTTACAGCATTTGGAGGGACTTTCGCCGCAGGTGCTTCAATCGCTCGTGGTACAACCCATCAAAATATCGTTTCTTTTCAACGAAACCGAACGTTTTAACAAAATACTCTCTGATTATGTTGGAACAAATTAAAGAAACAGCTCAGTGGATAACTGAACATACCACTTCGCGCCCAACGACAGCTGTCATTTTAGGCACAGGATTGGGACGCTTGGCGCAGGAAATCGAGATTATCGATGCGTTCCCTTACTCGGAAATTCCGAATTTCCCCATTTCTACCGTTGAAGGTCACAGCGGAAAGCTCATCTTTGGACTGCTCGGCGGCAAAGAAGTGTTGGCAATGCAGGGACGCTTCCACTTCTACGAGGGCTATTCGATGAAGCAGGTGACATTTCCCATTCGCGTGATGTACGAACTGGGCATAAAGAACCTCTTCGTATCTAACGCAGCGGGCGGCATGCATCCCGACTTTGAAATCGGCGACCTCATGCTTATCACCGACCATATCAACTTCTTCCCCGAACATCCGTTGAACGGACCCAACTTCCCGACGGGTCCTCGCTTCCCCGACATGTCGGAAACTTACGACAGAGCCTTCCTTGACATGGCGCGCGCCATTGCCGCAGAAAAGGGAATCAAGGTGGTTGAAGGTGTATATGTCGGCGTGCAGGGTCCGACGTTCGAAACGCCCGCGGAATACCGAATGTATCGCATTATGGGCGGCGACGCGGTAGGTATGTCAACTGTGCCCGAAGTAATCGTGGCTCACCATTGCGGTATCCGCACGTTTGGCATCTCTATCATCACGGACCTCGGCGTTGAAGGCAAGATTGTCGAAGTAAGCCACGAGGAAGTGCAGCGTGCAGCCAACGAAGTGCAACCGCTGATGGCAGAAATCTTCCGCTCACTCATTAATAGAATTGCGTAACCCTACATATTCGCACATTAAAATACTCAATATAAAACTATGGCAAAAGGAAAAGTTGATGCCCTCCTTGGCATCGTTTTTGGCGACGAAGGAAAAGGTAAAGTAGTTGACTACTTCACACCGCAGTACGACGTCGTTGCACGTTTCGCAGGTGGTCCTAACGCTGGACACACGATTATTTTTGAAGGAAAGAAGTTTGTGCTTCGTTCCATCCCTTCAGGTATCTTCGATGAAGGCAAAATCAACATTATCGGCAATGGTTGTGTGATTGCGCCCGACCTCTTTATGGCTGAAGCGCGCGAACTCGAAAATGCAGGCTACGAACTCAAGAATCGCCTCCACATCAGTTGCCGCGCACACCTCATTCTGCCTACTCACCGCGTACTCGACCGCGCTTACGAAGCAGCTAAGGGTAAGAACAAGGTAGGTACGACCGGCAAGGGCATTGGTCCTACTTACTCCGACAAGGCAGCACGCGTGGGTCTCCGCGTTGGCGACATCCTCGAAAACTTTGAAGCGAAGTACAACGCACTCAAGGCGCGCCACGAACAGATTTTGCGCGACCTCAACTTCACTGATTACGACATCACTGAGGAAGAACAAAAGTGGATGGAGGGTATCGAATACATGCGCGGTTTCCAACTCCGCGAAACTGAAATCGATATCAACCAATACCTTGCTGAAGGAAAGACTGTGTTGGCTGAAGGCGCACAAGGTTCGCTCCTCGACATCGACCACGGAACTTATCCCTTCGTATCTTCGAGCAACACGACGAGTGGTGGCGTTTGCACAGGTCTTGGCGTGGCTCCCAACAAGATTGACCGCATCTTCGGTATCTTCAAGGCTTACTCAACCCGCGTAGGTTCGGGTCCCTTCCCCGTTGAACTCTTCGACGAAACAGGCGATACGATTCGCCACATTGGCAATGAGTATGGTGCAGTGACAGGTCGCAACCGCCGTTGCGGTTGGGTGGACCTCGTAGCGTTGAAGTACGCGATTATGATTAATGGCGTAACGGACCTCATCATGATGAAGGGCGACGTCCTCGATGGTTTCGACACTATCAAGGCTTGCGTAGCCTATGAAAAGGACGGTGTGCAAACAACTACCATGCCCTACGACACAGAAGGTTGGCAGCCCGTATATATCGATATTCCCGGCTGGAAAACTCCACTCTCTGACCTTCGTAGCGAAGACCAGTTCCCCGAAGCTTTCAAGAGCTACATCGCTTATCTCGAAAAGGAACTCGCTACGCCTATCAAGATTGTCAGCGTAAGTCCCGACCGCGACGCTACTATCGTAAGATTCTAAGCAAACCGCTCTTATGTCGCATGTAGATGCGCGCAGGTTTTACCGCAAATGCTGAATCTGCGACATAAGTCTTATGATAAAATGACTGCACACACTTTCATCAAAGCATGTGTAGTCATTTTTTTGTCGTGTGCAGTCATTATTTATATTTACGCGCGCGTAAGAACAAAGAAACCCTCTGTAAAGCAAAGATTGTTGCGCTTTGCTTTGCAGAGGGTTTATTTCTATCAGTTCCGGTCGCAGATTCAATGAAGACCGTTGCCTGGAATGTCAAACGTCTTAGGCTTCGGGACGCTGAATGTAAGCGATGACGTCGCCCTTCTGAACGTGTGCTCCCTGGTCGGCAGCGATTTCTACAATTTTTCCGCCCATAGCCGCAGTGAGTTCGTGGATTTGTCCGTAGTTGTTTTCAACGTAGCAGAAGAAGTCGCCTTCCTTGTATTCCTTGCCGATATAAGGAGCAATCGCCTTGACGCATTCGCCGTCGCCGCCAATCTGCCAAAGCACAGTGCCCGCTTCGGGAGCTACGATGGCGTCAGCCTTAGCATGCTTGAAGGCAGTAGCTTCTTCAACCGACATACTGCCTGCGTTAGCCTTGTCCTTAGCTGCCTGGAGGTCAGCGAGGAAGCGCTTCTTGGCAGCGCCACTCATGTAGTCGCGATACTGCGTTTCGTGCATAGCGAATTCAAAGAGTTCTTCTTCGTCCTCACCGAGCGGCCAGCCGTTGGCTTCCATTTCGTCGCGGAAACGGTCGAGGTCGTTGGGGTAGAATGTCTGAGGATCTTCGGTAGAGAATTCGAAACCCTTTTCCTTCGCGAGCGCCACGATTTCGGGATCGAGTTCGCCGGGGAGCTTACCGCTCTTGCCGAGAATCATACCCCAGATGGAGTTGTCCATCATTGTGTAGCGAGGCTTGCCCATCGACTCTGTAAGGAGGTTCATGAGCGCAATGTTCTTAACATACTGCGAGAAGGGCGTAACGAGGGGAGGATAACCTACGCGGGGCCACACGTAAGCCACTTCGTCGAACAAGCGAACGAGCAGCGCGTCTTCCGAAAGGGGCTCTTCGCCCTTAGCCACGCGGTTGTTGTTGATAGCTGCCATCACGCCGGTGAGGTCTGCCATCATCGAACCCATCATACCGCCGGGCAAACCACAACCGAGGAGCAACGAGCTCATCAGTTTGTTGCCCGAGTTCATGAAGTAGCCGAGGAAGTCGTCAATAAACTCTTGCGTAAGTTTGCGCGCCTCCATGTAAGCCTCCATGTTGATTTCGGGAACGTCGAAACCTGCATTCTTAAGCATGCTCTGAACAGAGATGATGTCCGGATGTACCTTTCCCCACGACAGAGGTTCGATGGCTGTATCGATGACGTCGCAGCCGTTGCGGCAAACTTCGAGAATCGTAGCCATAGAGAGTCCGGGACCTGAGTGCCCGTGATACTGGATGATGACCTCGGGGTGTTTGTCCTTAATCATCTTACAGAGCTGTCCGAGCATTGCGGGCTGGCCAATCCCAGCCATATCCTTCAAGCAGATTTCGGGCGCGCCGGCTTCAATCAACTGGTCGGCAATGTTAGCGTAGTATTCTGCTGTGTGGATGGGCGAAGTCGTGATACAGAGCGTTGCCTGAGGCGTCATGCCGCCTTCGATGGCATACTTGATGGAGGGAATAATGTTGCGCACGTCGTTCAAGCCGCAGAAGATGCGCGTGATGTCCACGCCCTGCGCATGCTTCACCTTGTACATCAACTTACGCACGTCGGCGGGCACGGGGAACATGCGCAATGCGTTGAGGCCGCGGTCGAGCATGTGGGTCTTGATGCCTACTTCGTTGAAGGGTTTTGTAAACGCACGTACTGCTTTATTGGGGTTTTCGCCATAGAGCAAATTTACCTGCTCAAAGGCGCCACCATTCGTTTCTACTCGGGAAAAACATCCCATCTTGATAATCACGGGTGCTATACGTTCCAACTGGTCTTTGCGGGGCTGGAACTTACCGCTCGACTGAAACATGTCGCGGTAAACAAGACTGAATTGAATTTTTCTTGCCATAATATTAATGTCGTTGGTCGATTAGCCAACTTTGCAAAGATACGGTTTTATTTTAAAGTAGTTTCAATAATCGTGCAAATTTGAGCACAAAACCGCAATCTCCACAGGGTTGTTGCTGTTTTCAGGTGGATAAAAACGGCGGTTTTAACATCTGAAGTTTGCAAACAAGCTCAAATTTCTGCATATTTGCGCGCTTAACCAAGGTTTTCTGCTCGTCAGTCGCGTTCGGAAAACCGTATTTTGCGCAGATTTTTATGGTGTGCAAGCCAAATAGCTCCTATCTTTGCGGATAAACTGCCCCGGTTTGGCGGCTTAATGAAAGAATATGCTTAACTTTGCAAAACAAACATTCACATTTTTTAAGTCATGAATAAAATTGTACTTACGATTCTTATGCTTTGCAGCGCGCTGTTTGCCGTTGCGCAAAAGCAGCTTCCGCTCATTCCGCAGCCGCAGAATGTCATTGCCAAGACCGGCACATTCGCGATGCCTAAGAAACTATTGGTCTGCGTAGCCGACTACGAAAACGACAGCCTGAAGATGGTCGTTGACCGCTTTGCACTGCAATTGAAGGAAAGCGCCGGCGTCAAGACGAAGTACACGAAATATCCTACTCGCTCCGTGATGGACGTGCGTCTCAACCCCAACATCAAGCCCGAGGGCTATCGTCTGGAGGTTGAGAACGAAGCGATTATCATTGAAGTGTCGAGTCCTGCCGGCGTGTTCTACGCTCTGCAGACGCTCAAGCAACTCATGCCCAAGGAAATCATGGCAGGCGCGGCTTTGGCTGCTAAGGCTAAGATTGAAGTGCCCTGCGTGAGCATTGCCGACGAACCTCTCTACGGATGGCGCGGCTTTATGCTCGACGAAGGTCGCCACTTCTTCGGCAAGGACGAGGTGAAGCGCATCATCGACCTCATGGCTACTTATAAAATGAACCGTTTTCACTGGCACCTCACCGAAGACCAAGGCTGGCGCATCGAAATCAAGAAGTATCCCAAACTTACTGAAGTCGCAGCCTGGCGCAACACCAAGAAGCTCGGCTGGGGCGACGAATACCCCACGGATGGCGAGCACTACGGTGGTTTCTACACGCAGGAAGATATCCGCGAAGTCGTGGCTTACGCCAAGGAACGCTTTGTAGAGATTCTTCCTGAAATCGATATGCCCGGCCATTTTCAGGCGGCATTGGCGGCATATCCCGAACTGTCGTGCACGCCCGATGAAAAGCACGAGGTGTGGCTTTCGCAGGGCGTTTCGGCCGATGTGATGAACGTGGCAGCGCCTGCGGCTGTGCAGTTTACGAAGGACGTAGTGGACGAACTCACCGCGCTCTTCCCCTTCGGCTACATTCACCTCGGTGGCGACGAATGCCCCACGCATAAGTGGGAGCACAACGACCTTTGTAAGCAGCGCCTCGCAGCTATCGGCAGCACTAACTTCCGCGACCTGCAGACGGACTTCTACAAGCAGGTGCAGGACTACATCCTTGCGAAGCCCAAGGCAGAGCAGCGCAAGCTCATCTTCTGGAACGAAATGCTCCACGGCAACACAGCCGAACTGAAGGACATCACCGTGATGGCTTGGATTGGTGCCGACAACGCGGCAAGAGTGGCAGCCGAACGTGGGTTCGACAATATTCTTTCGCCCCAAATCCCTTACTACATCAACCGCCGACAAAGCACCGAACCCACCGAGCCACGCTCGCAGGGCCACGGCCACGAAACGCTCGAACGCGTCTATAGCTACGTGCCTGCAAAGGGAATTGCGCCCGAATTGCTCCCACGCTATAAGGGTGTGCAGGCCAATTTCTGGACCGAGTATGTATTCGACAACGAAACGCTCGAATACCTCACCTTCCCCCGTCTGATTGCCGTTGCCGAAGCCGGATGGACAGTGCAGTCACAGCGCGATTACGCCAAGTTCGTTGAGCGCCTCAACCAGCACGTGCCCTTCTTCGACCTCATCAAGCTGAGCTACGGCAAGCACGTCGTGCCCGTGAAGTAGAAAGTGGTTGCGCATTGCTAAAAACGTACGCGCATTTCAAACATTTTCTGTGGCTTAGCCGAAAGTTGAATAGATTTTGGGCAAAAACGCCCGACTGCTTTAAGCATTATTTGTGGACAGATCGAAACTTGAATAAATTTCAGGTAAAAACGCTCTCGTATTTCAAACGTTTTCTGACAAAATTACTTGTTTTGGGATTTTAACATTTGTTTACAATTCGAGGGCAACAAAAAAAGTTGTATTTTTTTCGAAAAGCGAGGTTTTGGCGCCGAAATCCGACTGATTTCCGCCAAAACCTCGCTTGTTTTTCACGACATCCGACCTTCTTTGAACAACATCGGACCTTGTTTTAACAACATCAAAGCTTGTTTTAACAACCTTTGAGCTTGTTTTTGCTATTTTTGAGCCAAAAAAAGGGAGAAACCGCGTGGTTCTTCCCTTGTAGTACAAAGTTACAACAAAATTTTTCGAAATCCAAATCGGGGAAAAAGTGTTAATTAACATCCGTTAACAAATCGACCCTTCATTTTGCTATCTCGCACCCCCGAAAAACCTCTTTTCGCGCAGCGCCGACTTCGTTCGCCAAAACCAAAAGGCCGATTGTTTTTGATGCCTAACTCGCTGAGTGTTATCTTTGTGCGAAGAAAGGTGCGCAATAAAAAAAATGGGCATTTTTTCGGTATGGAGCAAAAGTAGCTGCTGTGTAGAGAAAAGATTTGTGATTTTCTGACATATATATAATTTATGTTAGGTTTTTCCGAATAAAATTTTGTAACTTTGCAAGGTGCAGTGTGCAAGCGCTGCACAATCAGACATTAAAACAATTAATCTCTAAACAATAAGCTTATGCGTAAAACATTGCTTGGCCTTATGTTGGGTTGCGCCGTGCTCCCAGCGATGGCTGATTACGAAAATCCTCTCAAGGGTTTTGAGTATGCCGCTGGCGACATTGCTCCTCAGGGCCGCAACGACTGGGAAAATCCCGAGCGCGTTGCGCTTAACAAGCAGCAGCCTCATGCTTGGTTCTTTAACTTCGAAAATGTAGAACAGGCGCGCAAGGTGTTGCCCGAAAACAGTAAGTATTGGAAGTCGCTCAACGGTGAGTGGAGCTTCAATTGGGTAGGTAATCCCGAAGAACGCCCCGTGGACTTCTACAAGGTGGATTACGACGTATCGGGTTGGGACAAGGTGCAAGTGCCCATGAACTGGAACGTAGTAGGTATTCAGAAAGATGGTTCGCAGAAGTACGGAACGCCCGTTTACTCAAACCAGCGCGTAATCTTCGCGCACCAGGTGAAGGTAGGCGACTGGAAGGGCGGTGTGATGCGTGAACCCGCTAAGGATTGGCCCACTTATAAGCATCGTAACGAAGTAGGTTCTTACCGCCGCACATTCACTGTGCCCGCTGACTGGGCAGGTCGTCAGGTGCTCATCAGCTTCGACGGTGTTGACTCTTTCTTCTATCTCTACGTTAACGGCAAGTATGTAGGTTTCTCAAAGAACTCGCGCAACGTTGCCGAGTTCGACATCACCAAGCACCTCGTTGCCGGTGAAAACGTGTTGGCAGTCGAAGTGTATCGCCACTCTGACGGTTCGTTCCTCGAAAGTCAGGACATGTTCCGCCTCCCCGGTATCTTCCGTACCGTAGCACTCTCTGCAAAGCCCCAGGTACAGGTGCGCGACTTGCAGGCAATTCCCGATTTTGATGCGAACTTCGAAAACGCAACACTTGCGATCGATGCTGAAGTGCTCAACCTCACAAACAAGAGTGCTAAGGGCTATAAGATTGACTACTCGCTCTATGCTGTAGAACTCTATGGCGAAAAGACAACCCTCGTTCCCGGTGTTACAGCTTCAGTGAAGGTGAACACGCTCGGCAAGAACGATGCCGACCACGCAAAGGTAACGATGCAAGTGGGCGCAGGCATCAAGAAGTGGAGCGCTGAAGCACCTTATCGCTACGTACTCGTTGGCGAGCTGAAGGACAAGAAGGGCAAGGTAATCGAAACTTTCTCTACAAACGTAGGTTTCCGTAAGTGCGAAATCAAGGACACACCTGCGTCTGAAGACGAATTCGGCTTGGAAGGTCGCTATTATTACCTGAATGGCAAGCCCATCAAGATGAAAGGTGTGAATCGTCACGAAACTTGCCCCGAACGCGGTCATGCCATCACGCGCGAACAGATGGAGTACGAAGTGATGCTCATGAAGCGCGGTAATATCAACCACGTGCGCAACTCTCACTACGTTTGCGACCCCTATTGGTACTACGTTTGCGATAAGTACGGTATCTATCTCGAAGACGAATGTAACATCGAGAGCCACCAATACTACTACGGCGAAGCTTCGCTCTCGCACGTGCCCGAATTTCTCAACCACCACGTTGCTCGCAACATGGAAATGGTGTACAACAACATCAACCACCCCTCAATCGTCATCTGGTCGCTCGGTAACGAAGCCGGTCCCGGTCAGAACTTCGTTGAAGCTTACAAGGCGATTAAGACGGTTGACACTACACGCCCCGTGCAGTACGAACGCAACAATGACATCGTTGATATGGGTTCAAACCAGTATCCCTCAATTGCTTGGGTGCAGGGTGCTGTGAAGGGCAAGTACGGTATTAAGTACCCCTACCACATCTCTGAATACGCTCACTCAATGGGTAACGCCGTGGGCAACCTTATCGACTATTGGGAAGCGATGGAAAGCACCAACTTCTTCATGGGTGGCGCTATCTGGGACTGGGTGGACCAGGCAGTCATTAATTACGACCCCGTCACAGGCGATAAGTACTGGGGCTACGGTGGCGACTTCGGCGACAAGCCCAACGATGGTATGTTCTGTATGAACGGTATCATGCGCCCCGACCTTTCTCCCAAGGGCCAGTACTTTGAAGTGAAGAAGGTTTACCAGAATGTTGGCGTCAAGGCGGTTGACATGAAGAAGGGCGTAATTGAAATCTTCAACAAGAACTATTTCGAACCCCTCAACGACTATCAAATCGTGTGGAGCCTCTACGAAGATGGCGAATGCGTACTTGATGACCAGCCCCTCACAGGTCCTCGCATGGCAGTAGGTCCTCGTCAGAAGCAGAACTTCCGTCTCGACCTCTCAGGCGTACAACTCAAGGAAACAAGCGAATATTTCGTGAAGGTGCAGTTCAAGTTGGCTAACAACAAGCCTTGGGCAAAGAAGGGCTACGTGCAGATGCAGGAACAGCTCCTCTTGAAGGAAGCTGCAAACCTCCCCTCTATCGCAGTAGGTCAGCAGGGCGAAGTGTCTGTGACAACGGAAGATGGTCGCATCTTCGTGAAGGGCGCAGATTTCACTGCTACATTCTGTACTAAGAAGGGTTGCCTCTCACAGCTCGCTTACGACGGTTTCGACGTGATTAAGCCCTGCTCAGGCGGCATGGTGCTCGACGCTTACCGCGCAGCTACCGACAACGATATCTGGGTATATCGTCAGTGGACAGACAAGGGTACGCACAACCTCAAGCACAAGGCGCTCAGCATGACACAGGCTAAGGGTAAGAACGGCGAACTCATCCTTGCGTTCACCGTAGAAAGCCAGGCTCCTAAGTATGCTAATATCCTCGGTGGTTCGTCTGGTCGCTACAGCATCGTAGAAAAGGGCGAAGCGCTCGGTGAAAACGACTTTAAGTTCACTACAAACCAGATTTACACCATCTATCCCGATGGTTCGGTTGAACTTCAGGCTGCGATTACTTCAAACTCACCCAACTTGATTCTCCCCCGCCTTGGCTATCACCTCGAAATGCCTAAGCAGTACGAGTTCGCAACTTACTACGGCCGCGGTCCTATCAACAACAACAACGACCGCAAGACGGGTCAGTTCATCGAACAGCACAGCCACAGCATCTACGACAACATCATGCTTCCCAAGCCTCAGGACTACAGCAACCGTGAAGATGTACGCTGGATTTCGCTCACAAACGAAG
>JAFOWI010000025.1 GCA_017425985.1 Bacteroidaceae bacterium
GGACGCATCACGCAGAAGAACACCGTGAGCGACTATTTCCCTGTTGAGCAGGATTATGGTTACTCTGTGTTCTCAACAGTGTTCCACACAGAATGGAAGGGCCGCAAGCTCAATATTATTGACTGTCCGGGTTCTGACGACTTTGTAGGAGCTGCGCTGACAGCCCTGAACGTAACGGATACTGCCGTATTGCTCATCAACGGTCAGTTTGGTCCCGAAGTAGGTACGCAGAATCATTTCCGCTATACCGAAAAATTGCAGAAGCCTGTCATTTTCTTGGTAAACCAATTGGATGATGACAAGTGTGATTACGACAAGATTCTTGAAGATCTCCAAACTATTTATGGTACAAAGGTGGTTCCCGTACAGTATCCATTAAATCCCGGTAGCAATTTCAACTCAATCATTGATATCATCTTGATGAAAAAGTTGACATGGGCTGCTGAGGGCGGCGAACCAACCATCGAAGATATCCCCGAAAGCGAAAAGGCTAAGGCTGAAGAATTACACAAGGCACTCGTTGAAGCAGCAGCTGAAAACGACGAAGCTTTGATGGAAAAATTCTTCGAAACAGAATATCTCACTGAAGACGAAATGCGCGAAGGTATCCGCAAGGGTATGGTGACACGCTCAATTTTCCCCGTATTCTGCGTATGCGCAGGTCGCGACATGGGCGTAGGCCGCTTGATGGAATTCCTTGGCAATGTAGTGCCTCATGTTGACGAAATGCCTGCAGTGTTCAACACACGTGGCGAAGAAGTGAAGCCCATTGTTGACGCACCAACATCAGTTTATTTCTTCAAGACAGGCGTTGAGCCACACATCGGTGAAGTACAATACTTTAAGGTGATGAGCGGTGTGCTCAAAGAAGGCGACGACTTGACAAACGCTGACCGCGGCTCAAAGGAACGCATGGCACAGCTTTTCGTATGCTCAGGAGCAAATCGCGAAAAGGTAGAGCAGCTCTCAGCCGGCGATATTGGTTGTACAGTGAAGCTCAAGGACGTACGCACCGGCAACACTCTTAATGCAAAGGATTGTGACAACCGCTTCAACTTCATTAAGTATCCCAACGCTAAATATACGCGTGCAATTCGCCCCATCAACGAATCCGACACTGAAAAGATGATGACAGCGCTCACTCGTATGCGCCAGGAAGACCCCACATGGGAAGTAGAACAGAGCAAGGAATTGCGTCAAATCCTCGTACATGGTCAGGGCGAATTCCACCTCCGCACATTGAAGTGGCGTCTTGAAAACATCGATAAGATTCAGGTTGAATTCTATCAGCAGCGCATTCCTTATCGCGAAACGATTACGAAGTCTGCACGTGCTGACTATCGCCACAAGAAGCAGTCGGGCGGTGCCGGACAATTTGGCGAAGTACACCTCATCGTTGAACCCTACCACGATGGTATGCCCGATCCCGTAAGCTACAACCTTGGCGGTCAGGAAATCCGCGTGAATATCAAGGGTAAGGAAGAAGTACAGCTCGATTGGGGAGGCAAGTTGGTGTTCATCAACAGCGTTGTTGGTGGAGCAATCGACACTCGATTCATGCCTGCAATCCTCAAGGGTATCATGAGCCGCATGGAGCAAGGTCCGCTCACAGGTTCGTATGCTCGCGACGTGCGCGTAGTGGTTTACGATGGTAAGATGCACCCCGTTGATTCAAACGAGCTTTCGTTCATGCTCGCAGGTCGAAATGCCTTCAGTCAAGCCTTCCGCGAAGCCGGTCCTAAGGTGCTCGAACCTATCTATGACGTAGAAGTATTCGTGCCAGCTGAAAAGATGGGTGACGTAATGAGCGACCTCCAGGGACGCCGCGGTATGATTGTCGGAATGAGTTCTGAAAACGGCTACGAAAAGCTCCAAGCTAAGGTGCCCCTTAAGGAAATGTCAACTTATTCAACAATGCTTAGCTCAATCACAGGTGGTCGTGCTTCGTTCATCATGAAGTTTGCTTCATACGAACTCGTGCCGGGTGATTTGCAAAGCAAGTTGATTGCTGAAAATGCACAGCAGGATGCTGAGTAATACTCATTAATATCCTATTAAAACACATAGAAGGGCTACAGCGATGCACATTCACTGTAGCTCTTTTTTTGTGTGCAAAAAGCTTTTGCGGAAGCACACATTTTTATGAATAAATTATAATTTTCATCAAAAAGATTTTGATTTATGCTTTAATAGGGCTAACTTCGCAAGTAATATGTAAAGATTATTACTGAAATGAGTAAAAAGATTGATTTTTTCTTTGCTTGGTCAGAAGGAGCCGTACAACGACAGTTGGCAAAATCGCTGTTCGAGGACGAAGATGTGAATCATTTATATATAGTAGCGTCGGAGAACGACGAGGAAGAGCTAAATCTTTCGGAGCAGGTGACAGTGTTGCATACGGCAAACGTATTCGGCACGAAATTTTTGCGTCAGGTAAGCAGCAAAGCGAAGCCTGAATACGTGGCGCTGTGCTTGAAACCGGTGGCGCTCACGCTCGGCTATAGATGCTTGCAGCGAATGTTGCAGGCAGCGATGGCTACAGACGCAGTGATGGTTTATTCCGACCATTACTCCGTAAAAAATGAAGTGACAGAGTTGTCGCGTAAGATTGATTATCAGCTAGGAAGCGTTCGCGATGACTTCGACTTTGGCAGTTTGCTCTTGATTAAGACTTCGGCGCTGAAGGCTTTTTTCGAATCAGACGGAATAGGGCGATACCGCTATGCAGCGCTCTATGCCTTGCGCCTTTATCTATCGAGAGTTGGGATGTTGCTCCATCTGCGCGAACCGCTCTATACTGAAGTCGAAACCGACTTGCGACTGAGCGGAGAAAAGCAGTTTGACTATGTCAATCCATCCAATCGTGAGGTGCAACTTGAAAACGAACGTGCTTGTACGCGCCATCTGAAGCTCATTGGAGCATATCTTGCACCCGACGAATTCGACAGCCTGCCTCATGACGACACAGAATATCCAGTAGTAGCGTCGGTCATAATCCCTGTGAAAAATCGTGTGAGCACGATTGCCGATGCCGTAGAGAGCGTATTGCAACAGGAGGCGGATTTTGATTTTAATGTCATTGTTGTTGATAATCACAGCACGGACGGCACAACCGATGTGCTGAAGCGACTGGCTGCCGATGAACGCGTAGTTCACGTCATTCCCGAGCAGATGGATTTAGGCATCGGTGGATGTTGGGACCTCGCCGTGCGTCATGCTCAGTGCGGACGCTATGCTGTGCAGTTGGATTCAGACGACCTCTATTCTTCAACCACTACGCTCGCGCAAATCATTGAAGCCTTTCAAAAACAGAAAGTTGCAATGGTGATAGGCAGCTATCGCATGGTGGACTTTTCGCTTAATACGTTGCCTCCAGGACTGATTGCACATAAAGAATGGACGCCAGACAATGGTAGAAACAACGCATTGCGCATCAACGGACTTGGAGCACCACGTGCGTTTATGACCCATCTTTTGCGTAAAGTAGGGGTGCCCAATACCAGCTATGGCGAGGACTATGCCTTGGGCTTGGCATTCTCGCGACATTTTCGCATCGGCAGAATTTACGATGAATTGTATTTGTGTCGTCGATGGGAGGGTAATTCAGACTCAGCCCTGTCGAGTGATAAGGTAAATGCCAACAATCAGTATAAAGACCAGCTTCGCACGATAGAAATCCTTGCGCGTCAGCAAATGAACGAAAGGTGGAATCGAACGATTTCACAAGAAGAGGTTTACGACTTTTTCAGACAGCAAATGGAATGTTGGGAAGAAGCACGCCAGCGCGTAGATGATTTGCGCAAGAGTGTTCAGATGCGAGAGTTGGAACTCGAAGATTTTAAGTTAGGAGCTCAGTACAATCCCTCGCGCATCGTTTCGACAGCAGCCAAGGTAGAAAAGAAAGAGATCAAGAAGCGTCCGTGCTTCCTTTGCAAGAAGAATCGCCCCAATGAGCAAAGTGAGTTAGCTATAGAAGGTAAGTACGAGGTGCTGGTCAATCCGTATCCCATCTTGCCCTATCATCTGACGATACCTACGCGTCGCCACACCTTGCAAACACTCGAGACCTTACTGCCTTGCTTCGGAAAATTAGCGTGGCAAATGCCCGATTTCTTTGTTTTTTACAACGGTCCACAGAGCGGTGCTTCTGCACCCGACCATGCTCATTTGCAGGCAGGGTTGAGAGGCAGTGTGCCCATTGAACGCGATTGGAAATTCTTTGAGACAAAGTTAGAGAAGATTTATCCCTCAATGCCGATGGAAGATGCAGAGCTCGAAGAATTGGGTTATACAGCATCGGATGCCGGTATTTACCAGCTCAAGGGGTATGCATGCCCAACGTTTGTTGTAAAGGGCTGCATGCTTGAAACAGACTACTTCTTGCTCCGCAAGCTGCTTTCGTCCATCAAGACCGTGACCGAAGCTCCGGCTGAGCCTAATGTCAACATTCTTGGATGGCGACAAAGCGGCGGACCAATGGAGGATGATAACGTTGTTTTCGTAGTATTCCCTCGCAAGAAGCATCGCCCCAACTGTTATTATGAAACGGGCGAAAATCAGCTCATTGTGAGTCCTGGTAGCATTGATATGGGAGGACTCATCATTACTCCGCGCGAAGAGGATTTTGAAAAAATAACGCCCAACGTCGCAGCAGCAATTCTCAACGAAGTATGTCTTTCGGACAGCGAGGTGGCGCAAGTTGTAAGACGACTTCATTCGAAGCGCAACAAGCAGAGTTGCATTGAAAATTCAGCAAATGTAGTGTCGCTCAATATGCCCGAAGAGCCTGAAGTGCAAGTCGGAATTTTAACAAATACACGTATTAAATTCAGGCTCAATTCGCCCTATTCAGCAAAGGGCAATGTCGTTGAAGGCGAGCAAATAGTAGAATGCAACGGGGGAGGAGTGTATTGGAACGGGAATATGTACTCCGAATTAAAGTTCAATCCCGTTGATGCCGAATCTTCGTTTACAATTGATGAGGTCGAAATCGGCACCGATTACCACTGGCAACGCATAGAGTCGCAAACGTTCAGAGGCAAGATAAGAATACTTGTCGAAGAAGATAAACTGGTTCTGGTCAACAAGTTGCCTATTGAAGATTATCTGAAGAGCGTAATCAGTAGCGAAATGAGTGCGACGTCGAGCCTTGAACTGCTGAAGGCACATGCCGTGATAAGCCGAAGCTGGCTGTTAGCACAGATTCAGCATCGTCAAAACAATCAGGGACGCTCCAATGGTTTCTTCTGCTTCCAGCGCAAGGGCGATGAGTTCATACGCTGGTACGATAGAGAGGATCATGTACTCTACGATGTATGTGCCACCGACCACTGTCAGCGCTATCAAGGCATTACGCGCGAGACGTCACCCATGGTGGCTAAGGCTGTCGAAGCAACGCGTGCCATGGTGCTCGTTGCAAACGGTCAAGTGTGCGATGCGCGCTTCCATAAGTGTTGTGGTGGATTGACCGAAGAGTATTCAGCATGCTGGGAGGACCGCAACGTGAGCTATCTGCAAAGTGTGCATGACCTCCCCGTGGATATGCAGATGCCAAAGGAAGCTATCGGTGGTCTTCAATTCGACTACGACCGCTGGATTCGCACAAATCCCGATGCCTTTTGCAATACGACGGACGCAAGACTCCTTAAGCAAGTGCTCAATGATTTTGACCAGGAAACGACCGACTTCTATCGTTGGGAGGTGAAATATACGCAAGCTGAAATCGCACATTTGATTAACACAAAGAGCGATGAAGACTTCGGAGATATTCTCGACCTTCAACCAGTTGAACGAGGAAAGAGCGGCAGAATCGTTAAGCTTCGTATTGTCGGAAGTAAAAAGAACTTGATAATTGGTAAAGAACTCGAAATACGACGCATTCTCTCTGATTCGCACCTCTATAGTTCTGCCTTTACGGTAGAGCGAGGCGAAGTGTCTGAAACCGGAGTGCCTCAGACGTTTTTATTGAGAGGAGCTGGCTGGGGGCATGGAGTAGGGCTCTGTCAGATTGGGGCTGCCGTTATGGCAGAGCAAGGATATACGTTCGACGAAATCTTAGCACATTACTACGAAGGAGCTAAGCTCCATAAGCTATAAATCTTCTCGCTTTTATGAGTAACTTATCTTTCGTATTTCAGAAGGCTTTTCAATCTGAAAGAGCTGATAGCAATGCGTATATTATTCAGAGTCGTTTTGCGTAATATTTGCGTTTAATAAATACAGGCAAACATAGCTTTACTCATAGTGCTGAGTGGCTATGTTCGCCTGTTTGGTTTTAGTGATAATAAGCAGTGAAATTTAACTGCAAATTTTGTTTTTATTTTTTTTAATTAATAGCGCTTATAATATGATTCTTGAAAGGATTCGAAAGTCGCCTCTTTCGTGGGTTTCATCCTTATATTTTGTAGAAGGTGTGCCTTATGTGTTAGTGATGAGTATTGCCTTGATATTTTATCACGACGTGGGATTAAGTAATACTAATGCGGCATTACTTACGTCGTGGTTGTATCTTCCCTGGGTGATAAAACCATTTTGGAGTCCGTTTGTAGATATGTTCAAATCCAAGCGGTGGTGGATATTGGTGATGCAAACTCTTCTTGCTGTATTAATGGGCGGAGTGGTATTTGCTTTAAATTTACCCAATTTTGTTACCTGGACACTAATCACCTTTTGGCTAATGGCCTTTAGTTCTGCCACGCACGACGTTGCAGCAGATGGTTTCTACATGTTAGCCTTGAATGAAAGTCAGCAATCGTTTTACGTAGGCATACGATCTACCTTTTATCGCATTTCTACGATTGTAACGCAGGGTGGGTTGCTCTTCTGTGTATCATACTTACAAGAGATCATGCAGTTTGGCATACATGAAAGTTGGAAATGGATTTTCACATCAGTCGCAGGTTTGTTTCTATTACTGACGCTCTATCACAAATTGGTATTGCCACGTCCAAGCGAAGATGGTGCTAACGGTGAGAATCGGTATCATTTCTTAGAAGGTTACTTCAGGGTCTTTATTGAATTCTTTAAGAAAGAGTCAATCGCGGTGTCCATTATGTTCTTGTTGCTTTATCGCCTGCCTGAAGCACTGCTGGTGAAAATTTGCCCTTTGTTCTTTCTCGACGAAGTGGCAAACGGGGGATTAGGGTTGAGTAAAGGTGAATTAGGTTTTATACAAGGTACAATTGGCGTGATAGGCTTGCTGATAGGCGGAATTCTCGGCGGATGGATGGTATCTAAGCACGGATTGAAAAAGAGTCTTTGGCCGATGGTTTTTGCAATTTCAATTCCTGATGCGCTCTATTTGATAATGGCATATTTCCAGAACGCTTCCTTATTATTCGTAGCTGCGTCCGTATTTGTTGAGCAGTTAGGCTATGGCTTTGGATTCACAGCCTACATGCTTTATATGATATACATTTCGCAAGGAAAATATAAAACAGCTTACTACGCATTCTGCACCGGATTCATGGCATTGTCAATGATGCTACCAGGATTGTTTGCAGGATGGTTGCAGGAAAATTTGGGATACAAAGACTTTTTTACGTTGGTTTGTGTATTGACAAGTTTTACCTTTTTATCAGCAATGATAATAAAATTAGACAGAGATTTTGGAAAAGAAAAGTAACAAAGACAAACTTTAATCCTGATTTTAATCAAAAGAAGAGATTATTTTAGATTTTAATACAAAAAAATCATTTTAAGTTTTGGTGGTTCGGAAATAATGCGTAACTTTGCAATCGCTTTCGGGAAGTAATTAAAACTTCTGCTTTGAAAGTCGGTTTTGGTGCCTTGGATGAGTGGCTTAGTCACCGGTCTGCAAAACCGTCTACGGCGGTTCGAATCCGCCAGGCACCTCACAAGAGAGAATGTTTATTCATTCTCTCTTTAGTCTTTTTTAGAATATCCTTATATTTTTCAATTAAACATAATTGGCATTCTATTTTGGGTTATTTGCGTTTTTTTAGTTCTAAAAAAATATCCTAAATTGAAAATAATCCCGTCTGCAATGACTAACTTTGCATACATTATGAAATTAAAGTTGAAATACATATTTTTGTTTGTAATTGGTTTTACAATTCAAGCAAATGCTCAGATAGTTAAAGATATAAAAAATAATATTCAGAAAGGAAATTTTAATCCAGGCTATAATAATAATTCAAGCTCTTGGAATGAAATTTCCTGTGATTCTACGTATAGCAGTTTAGAGGAAGTTCCTGAATCTATTTATGTATGGCACTTAGACCCTAAGTTTGGAGGATTGGTATCTGCTGAGATTGACACTTTGCAACACTTATTTCAAAACCAAGCCTTGACAAGCGGTATCTATGGTACATATAATTTTACAGGTAATCTTGGAGCCCCTCGCATAAGTAGAATATTCTCAAACAACAAGTTGCAAGCCTTTGCCAATCAATTTATTTTTAAAAACCATTACGATTTTTTTGTAAAACCAATAAGTGAGCATCTTTTTACAAATACAAGATCTCCCTTTACAAACATAACGTATCATGAATGTGGCGACAAAGAGCATGGTGAGGATAGAATTACTGCTAAATTTGCGACAAATGCTGGTAAGAAACTGGGATTAGGTTTTGTGGTTGATTATCTGTATGGTCGCGGTTATTATCAATCTCAAAATACAGCACATTTTAAGGGGGCTGTATATGCTTCTTACATATCAGACAACTATACCTCGCATTTAGTTTACCAATTGCATCATTTGAAAAATTCTGAAAATGGTGGAATTGAAGATGACTTGTATATCACCGAACCTGAATCTTTCTCTACCACTTATGAAACTTGGGATATGCCTACGAATCTCAAGAAAACATGGAATAAGTTAAATATTAATGAACTATCCTTTTCTCAAAGAATTAAGTTAGGCAATATATTTGGTTCTCATTAAATTTATTTAACCGACTCTACATCATTATCATTAAACGTAGATTCGATGGTAAATGATTCAACCCTGCTTGTAATTAGGGGTAAAGAAAAACCACTAACGCTGATACATACTTTAAATTTAGCACATAACGACAGATTGTTTCTAAGCAATTTTAGAACAAACAATAATAATAAAACTTATTTTAATGACTATTTTTTACCTGGCGATTCAGCAAGTGATAAAACCACAAATTTTGGAATAAAAAATACGCTTGCTTTGGAACTTAATGAAGGTTGGAAAAAATGGTGTAAAGCAGGAGCTAGAATTTTCGTAGCTCATGATTTTCAAAATTTCAAAATTCCAGAA
>JAFOWI010000246.1 GCA_017425985.1 Bacteroidaceae bacterium
AGTGAAATTGATGCTCTTCCTTGGGTAAGCGCGGATAGCGTAAGGTTTCACGTCCGTTGACGGCAAAAATAACTTCTTCGGGCAGAATTTCTACGCTGTACGTGTTGTATTTTTCAAATTTAATGCGTGATTGGTGTTGATGATTGGGGCGATACCAATTCTTGCGGTCGCGTAGGGTATAGGCATTATGGGCAGTTTGGTAGGCGAACTTGTTTTTGTCAACATATTCCATAATGTCGAGTTCAGTGTAAAACGGACTTCGGGTTGTGCGAAACTTTTTTTCTTCAGGCAGCGTCCAGATGGCTGGCCATGTACCTTGAGCTCCCTTTATCCTTGCACGCACTTCAATCTTTCCGTAGCGAATAGGATTTTTGCCTTCAGAGGTAATGCCAGCTGTGAGATATTCTGCCGTGTCCGTGGGAATGTAGTTGGCATTATGGCGGGCATAAAGGCGCAAGTGTCCGTTCTTAAATTCATAAAAGCGTTCATCGTCGGTGAAATGCATAAAGCATCGCACTCCCTTCACACGTTTCATTTTGCTCCAAAGTAGCGTGTCGAGGCTTTTGTCATTGAATTCATCGCTCCATGCCAAGTCATAAAGATGGTCGCGGTCTGGGTTTTTTTGTGCGCAACTGCTGACGATGGGAACGAAGCAATAGAGCAATAAGAGGAGTTTGCTGATAGCTGCCGGTTTCCAGACTTGTTCAAAGCGGCGCATGGCATAAAGGTTGAAGAACAACGGAAGCGAACGTGCTAACTTGGCTGGAAGTATTCGGAGTAACAATGAGGTGAACCATACCTGGATTGCGAAATAAGCTCCCCATGTTTTTGAATGTCGTCGTACGATTGTCACTAAGCGCTGTGCAAACCAACTTGGGGCTTCGCTGCGCAACACGGTGACGTAGATTTGCATTGCGCCTTGATACAGATGGCGGTCATAGAGGTGGCCGAATTGCTCTTGCACTGCTTTGTAAAAGGAACTTACGGCGTAGAGATTGCTTTCTAAATGTTCGGGTGAGTTGATTTTTTTCGAAATCGAACCTGCCACCCCATGGCGATAGGCATAGTCAGCGGGAGCATCGGCATATTCGTATTTCATTCCCGCAAGGAGGCATTGCATGTTGAATTGTGCATCCTGTAGCGAGCGCAAGTTGAGGTCCCATTTTACTCCCTTTTCTATGAGCGCGTCGCGTCGGTAAATGTTGTTCCACACAATGAAAGGCAGTTTGCGTGCACAAAATGCTGCAACGTCGTCCTTGAATATGGGATAACCATAGGTGTTGAACGAGGGAGTTGTGTCGAAGCGACCGTCTCGATAAGAGGCCGAGCGAAATACCATGAAGTCCAAATCAGGGCGTGCTTGGAGTGCAACTACGCGTTGTGCTAATCCGTGCGGAGCGATATAATCGTCGGAGTCGAAGAAACAGATAAATTCTCCCAGCGCCTTCTGCATGCCTTCGTTGCGACATGTTTGCGCACCTTTCGTTTGCTGCTCACGTTTCATGTAGTGAATCCGCGCATCCTGACTGGCAAAGGCTGCAATCTGGTCGTAATGTTCAGCGTCTGAACCATCATCCACAGCTATCACCTCCCAATCCTGAAACGTATTGGTTTGGATGCTACGCAACATCTCAATCACGTAATCGGCGTGATTGAAAACGGGCATAACGATGGAGAGGGTTACTTGATGTGGCATAAGTCTCCGAGAATGTTGAGGAATTCTTGTGTATAGAAGGAGTTGAGACCGGCTGCTGAGGTGAAGGTCATTTCGCCAAAATAGGGTTTTCCGTTCACTTCGTAGAAGTCAATACGCAGTTCGGGGAAATCCTTTGAAAGAATGCTTGCCGCTTTTAACATGCGGTCTAAAGATGCAGGGCGGGGAATTGGTTGCTCCGACAGCAGATAATGAGACGTCGAACGCGAATATTCGGGGTGCATCTTCCAGTTTAAATCATACACACCTACTTCGCATGCTTCTTTTGTGCGATTGTGACATGCCCAGATGTAGGCAGGAGTGCCACGGAAAGTCCAAATTTTATAGTCAACGAGCGAGGTTGAGGCTACCTGTTGTTGCCTATTGTCAAGCAATTCCTCGGCGATAATGCAGGGTTTAATCTTATTGTAATGTGGCTCGCCCATAATGCGCCCAAACTGTTTTGTTAGGAGTTTTCCGAAATATTCCGTCCAATAAGTCTTGTCAAGTGCATTCTTGTCACGACAGATGAGGGCATCGCCACTGCCATGGTTGGTTTTCATTACAAATTGGTTGGGCAGCGTGTCCCAGTCGATGTCTTCGGCATGGTCCCACTTACCGTAGAGGCGTACGAGCATATCTTCAAGTCCACAATCCTTGATGTGTTGGCGCACAAGGAATTTGTCGGCAAATGGTGTCCACAGAGTTGTGTCAGAATGAAATTTTAACCATTGTATCTTTTCATTGATGTCCGTTGGATTTTTCCAATCCATCCAGCGGCCAAACGAGCGACGGAAGTGTATACTGGCAAGCGTCTTGGGCGAAACGTACCCGAGGATGAAGAATATTATTTGCCAAATATGTTCTTTTATCTTTGTCATAAGAAGGGGGTGGTGTAGAATGCGATATCCGTAATTAATAGGGGAAACTCCTAAGTATTTGTCAGCAGCAATTCTGTTTGAGAAATGGAGCAAATGTAAGCTCTTTTTACTACTTCGTCCCGCATCAGGAGAGCATTGTTTCGTTTTGCGAGGTCGCGTCCCGCATCGGGAGGGCACCTTTTTGGGCATTTTTGCCCCTCTCCCGCATCGGGAGAGCACTGTTTCGTTTCGCGAGGTCGTGTCCCGCATCGGGAGGGCACCTTTTTGGGCTTTTTTGCCCCTGTCCCACATCGGGAGAGCACTTTTTTGTTTCGCGAGGTCGCGTCCCACATCGGGAGGGCACCTTTTGGGGCTTTTTTGCCCCTGTCCCACATCGGGAGAGCATTTTTTTGTTTCGCGAGGTCGTGTCCCGCATCGGGACGACTATAATCTCATATTGACTCGCATGCTCTTGGATTGGGGCAATGCTATTATTGCTCCTTTGTTCAGAAATTTGCAATAGCAGCGTTTCTTAATATCCAAAGGCGTGCTTGGGACGCTCAGAGGGACTCATCTTTTTCATCTTCCGTAGCCATTGTAGCATCTCCGCTGTGTGTTCGCCAAAGAAGGGTAAACCCGTTGACATTTGCGAAAGCCACGGACTACCGCAACGCAAATTTCCTTCAATCAAAACCACGTCACCATTGCTATCCAAGGTCAAGTCCCAATTTGCCACTCCTACTTGTGGCAGAGTATGGTGGAGATTCAAAGCGGTATCAATGACTTTGGGGAACAAGGGTAACTTGTAGTCGCCGAAATGTAGCGCAGTGTCGGGATGGGCGTAGAATCGCTGACCGTATTTCGTAATGGCATAGTCATAGAGTTGTCCGTCGTTGTTTATCCCTGCAAAAATTCCGCCTTGCGTTGCGTTGTCAACGTCCATCCCCCCTTTACCTATTCTGATAACCGAGGGCGCAACGTAAATCTTGTCCTTCCAACGATATGTAAATACACGGAAAGTATTTACACTACGTGGATAAATCTTTCGCAACGATTCATGACTTACCAGACATTCCTGAACCACAAAGTCATCACCCATTTGTGCGAGAATTTGTTTCAACGGTTGTCGACTCTTAACGTCTATTCCCTCTTTGATTTCCGCCAAAACGCAACTGCGTCCGCCCATAGAGTCTACAGATGGTTTGATGAAAAGTCTGCCATGGTTGTGGAGCATTGTGAGTGCGTTCTCAAGAGTGGTAGGACGATTTTTGGCATCTAAATAAAAACCTTTGACACACGAACAAAGTACTTGCGGAGTTTTCACTCCAATGGACTTAGCAATGTGAGGCATTACATTCTTATCTTCAAACACAGAATTATAGGCGGAAAAGATATTTAAGAAGTGGTCCAACTCTGGAATGTAAATATCTTCCGTAATGAAAGCGGGAGAGAACTTTTCGGAGTAAGCAGTATAGGTGCGGTGGCAAGTATGGTCCACCTTCTTTCCATAGTTGCTAAGATAGAATGCATTAATCGCCTGTTCTTGCTCCTTAGTAAGTTGAAAGTTCTTGATGCTTTCAAATCTTTTGGGGTCAAAAATCACGCGCTTCTGAATGCGTTTATGGAAGGAGCGAAACTTTCGTTCTTGAAGTTCACGTACTGTTTCGGCAAGCAGATGAATGATGCGACGTAAAAACACCATGAATATTAACTACGTTTGAATTTAGAAATAATAGTTTGCGTAATATAAGTACGCTCTGAAGATTGTAATGAAATCAACCAAATTGCCGTTATCCCCACAATCGTTGTTGCTGTGCCCGTTAGCATAATACGCAAAGGGGAGGGAGTGACTAGCTTATGCACCATATAAGTTGTTGCAATCATAAAGAGTAGTGGAGGTAATATGCGCATCACAACGTTTTGCAGGTATGAACGTAATGAAGCCTTCGTGACGTGGCAGATGTAACCGATGGCAACGATTGAACTGAGTAATTCAAAGATCCAGAAGAAGATGAATGCTTCGCCAATGTTTAACCCACCTTTAACGCCTAAATACATAGCAGGAAGTACTAAAGTCTTCAGGGTAAACGTCAGCAGCGAGAAGTTGCGAATGCGTCCTGATGCAGAAACGATGAGCGTCATGCCCAAGGATAGTTGGTCCGTAAGGGCTGCTATGAGAATGATGCTACAAAATGCCACGCAAAATGGTGGAACTTCTTTCAACCATATTCCTAATATTGCGGGGAGTTCCGCTATGATGGGGACGACAACAAGGGCTAAGATTAAGAAACCATATTTGCTTGCCGTCTCAGAAAGGCGAACGGCACGCATATGTTCACCAGCTCCCTCTGCCCTAATGATTTGTGGTTTGATAGAATTGTGAATGGCTGCGGAGAAAAAGTTTACCGAACCCAATACCTGAGTTGCAATGCCGTAAGAGGAGTTTAAAACTGTGCCTTTGAATATGTTGTTGATGAGCACAGATATGCCTTGTGTGCGCAGTACGATGCACCCCATTCCATAAAGACTCCATGTTGCAAAACCAATGATTTTCTTCTGTACTTCGGTATTCCATTGTCTGATAGAAGGTATCAGGCAACTTTCTGTATAGTTGCGTTGACAGTAAATCATGAAGGCAAGCAGATTAAATAGCATGACAACCATGATGATGAGTGCATAGGTCATCAGACGGTAGTCGCTAATGTAGTAAAGTAGGAATACTGCCGACAATTTTAAGATGCCATCAAGGATTTCTATTAT
>JAFOWI010000247.1 GCA_017425985.1 Bacteroidaceae bacterium
GATGCTCTGAACCAGCTGAGCTATGCGCCCTGAATTACTTTCGAAATACGTAAAAGAACGATTTTTAATCGGTGTGGGCGCAGACGGATTCGAACCGCCGACCCTCTGCTTGTAAGGCAGATGCTCTGAACCAGCTGAGCTATGCGCCCGATTTTCGAGGTAGCTAATGAGAAGATTGGAATTAAGTGTGGGCGCAGACGGATTCGAACCGCCGACCCTCTGCTTGTAAGGCAGATGCTCTGAACCAGCTGAGCTATGCGCCCGTTCTTCTCAAAAGCGTTGCAAAATTAGAAACTTTTTTTGTAACGACCAAGTGTTTTTCAAAAAAAAATCAAAAATCAAATAAAAAGTACTTGCCGGAGGGTAATTTACGAAAAGTTTTGACATCTATTCAATACAAAATAACTACTTTTGCACTGAAAAAATCTCTGCTAATTATAAGCAAATCCCGCTTGTCAAATAATTAAAATCAAAAGTAGATTCCTAACGTACATTTATTAAAATATATAATCCATTATATGAAGGAATTAAAAAAATACGCACTTGATCTTTGTGTTGTGGAAAAAGAGTTTCCGCGAGACGGATACGTACTTTTAAAACTCAATAACCCTCAGGGCGCACTTCCCGAAATGCGTGCGGGACAATTTGTAGAACTTCTCATCGCAGGAAGTTCTGAGACATTCTTACGCCGACCCATTTCTATTAACTATGTCGATAAGGAGAAGGGCTTGCTTTGGTTGCTTATTCACGTTGTGGGCAACGGCACGAAATACATGTCAGGACTCAACGTTGGAGACACCATCAACTGTGTGCTCCCCTTGGGTAACGGTTTTAGCATGCCTGAAGGAGAGGGGAAGAAAGTTTTGCTCGTTGGTGGCGGTGTGGGCACTGCTCCCCTACTCTACTACGGCAAGTGCTTGAAGGAGGCTGGACACACGCCCTCATTCCTCCTTGGCGGGCGCTCGGCTGGCGACTTGATGCAACTTGACCTCTTCGAAGCTATCGGTAATGTTTATACTACAACCGAAGATGCTACTTTGGGCGAAAAGGGATTTGTCACGAACCACTCTATATTAAATAAAGAGCAGTTTGACTTGATTGCCACTTGTGGTCCCAAACCAATGATGAAAGCCGTTGCGGCATGGGCACGCACAGCGAATTGTGAGTGTGAAGTATCACTCGAAAACATGATGGCATGTGGTGTTGGCGCCTGCCTCTGTTGCGTAGAAAAAGATGGTGAAGGCCATAACGTATGTGTGTGCAAAGAAGGTCCAGTGTTTAACAGTAAAAAACTCAATTGGTAATCATGGCAAATTTACATGTAAATATAGGCAACCTCAGCCTTAAGAATCCCGTAATGACGGCTTCAGGGACATTCGGTTATGGCATCGAATTTGCCGACTTTATCAACCTTGAAGACCTCGGTGGTTTTATCGTTAAGGGCACAACGCTCAATCCTCGTGAAGGCAACGACTATCCCCGTATGGCAGAAACTCCTGCGGGCATGCTCAATTGCGTTGGACTTCAGAACAAGGGCGTTGACTATTTCTGCGAAAACATTTATCCCGAGTTGAAGGACTTGGATACCAACGTCATTGTGAACGTATCGGGCTCTACTCCTGAAGATTATGCCGAATGTGCCGCACACATTGATGCTTTGGAGCGCATTCCTGCTATTGAACTCAATATTTCTTGCCCCAACGTGAAGAATGGCGGCATGGCATTCGGTGTGACTCCCGAAGGTGCAGCAACGGTAGTGAAGGCTGTACGAGAAGCCTACCACAAGACGCTCATCGTAAAACTTTCGCCCAACGTAACAAGCATTGCTGACATCGCAAAGGCGGTTGAAGCAGAAGGCGCTGATAGCGTTTCGCTCATCAATACCCTCATGGGCACAGCGATTGACATTGAGCGACGTTGTACAAAGCTCAGCATTGGCACAGGAGGACTTAGCGGTCCTTGCGTAAAGCCTGTAGCATTGCGCATGGTGATGCAAGTGGCAAAGGCAGTAAACATTCCCATCGTGGGTCTTGGAGGTATCATGAATGCTACGGATGCTATCGAATTCCTTATGGCAGGTGCCACTGCTATTGAAATTGGTACGGCAAACTTCATCGACCCTGCTATCACCGTAAAGGTTGTGAACGGCATCAATGAATGGATGGACAACCACGGGGTGAAGGACATCCACGAAATTATTGGATGCGTAAAATAATAACGCCTTATTAGTAAAAATTAAGTCCGAGAGAATTCAATTTATCTCGGACTTAATTTGAAATATGTCCGACTTATTTTTTACCACAACAATTTAGTTTTTTCTCAAGTAAATCTTAGTGAAGGAAACCCTCAAAGGAGAGTCTTCTTACTTACTCAATAATTATGACAATCTGCGCTATCTCAACGGCTCACGGCGGAGCTATCGGAGTGATTCGTACTTCGGGACCTAATGCCATAGAAATTACGGATAAAATATTTCGTTCTGTAAATGGAAAACCACTTGCTGAACGAAAAGCCTATACCCAAACTTTCGGACACATCGTCAATGAGAAAAGCGAAATCATTGATGAGGTGCTTGTGAGCGTTTATCGTGCCCCCCACTCCTACACTAGCGAGAGCAGCACAGAAATCTCTTGCCACGGTTCGGAGTACATCCTTCGCGAAGTGCTCCACTTGCTCATCGCCAATGGGTGCCGACTTGCTGAACCTGGAGAATTTACCAAGCGTGCCTTCATGAATGGCAAAATGGACTTAAGCCAAGCTGAAGCTGTAGCTGATTTGATTGCGTCTGACTCTGCAGCAAGTCACCGTGTGGCAATGAACCAAATGCGTGGGGGATTTAGCAAAGAATTGAGCGCACTCAGAGACAAACTTCTTACCCTCACCTCGCTCATGGAGTTAGAACTCGACTTCTCCGACCACGAAGACCTCGAATTTGCCGACCGCACAGAACTCCTTGATTTATCCACTATTATCGAACACAAACTCAGCGAACTCGTACAATCATTCCGAGTGGGCAATGCCATTAAAAAAGGTATCCCCGTCGCTATTGTGGGGCAAACCAATGCGGGGAAATCTACCCTACTCAATGCCCTTTTAGGAGAAGAACGTGCCATCGTATCCGACATTCACGGCACTACGCGCGATGTGATTGAAGACACGATGATTATCAACGGGACGACGTTCCGCTTTATTGACACGGCGGGTATTCGCGAAACAGCAGACGCTATTGAAAGTATCGGCATCCAGCGCTCGTATGAGAAACTCCAGCAAGCGGACATCATCATTTGGATGATTGATGTAAATCAGATTGCCGAAACGCTTAAAGACCTCGGCGCAGACATCCTTTCGGCAACCACCAACAAACACCTCATCATCGCCGTCAACAAGGTGGACGAATCTTCTGAGCAAATCACCTCTTCAATTGAGACAGAAATTTCACAATTCCTATCCACCAACAACGAGAGCATTTCTGCTTGCCTAAAGATTGAAACCGCCCTTCTCAGCGCCAAACTAAACAAAGGCATAAACACGCTTAAAGAAAGCCTCGCCACCTCCCCCTGCATCCCTCAATGTTCAGGAGATAACACCATCGTCACCAATACCCGCCACTTCGCCGCCCTCAGCCAAGCCCTCGCCGCCATCCACCGCGTACAAGACGGACTCACCCACCAACTCTCCGGCGACTTCATCTCCCAAGACCTCCGC
>JAFOWI010000026.1 GCA_017425985.1 Bacteroidaceae bacterium
CCATCGACATACTACTAATTGCCTCGCCTGCATATTCAACGAAGTAGCCCGTAGCACCGCTAGTGCTGATTTTACTCATTATATATAATGCTACATCCTTCGCTGTGACACAAGGAGCAAGCGTGCCGTTGAGGGTAATGCGCATGCTCTTGGGCTTAGACTGAAGGATGCACTGCGAAGCGAGCACCATCTCAACCTCTGACGTGCCGATGCCGAAAGCCACTGCGCCCACTGCGCCATGCGTACTGGTGTGGGAGTCGCCACATACGATGGTCATACCCGGAAGCGAAAGTCCCTGCTCGGGTCCTACAACATGGATAATGCCGTTGTTGGGATGGAGCATGCCAAAATGCGTCAGTCCGAAATCGGCAGCATTCTTCGTCAGCGCATCCACCTGCCTACGAGAAACGGGGTCGGCAATCGGTTGGTCCTGATGGAGCGTGGGCGTATTGTGGTCGGGCATGCAGATAATCTGCTGGGGGCGCAAACATTTCAATCCCCTTGCACGAAGTCCGTCGAACGCCTGCGGACTCGTCACTTCGTGGCAGTAAAGTCGGTCAATATAAAGTTGGGTGGGACCCTCCTCTATTTGCTGCACAACGTGCGCATCCCATATTTTGTCGAAAAGCGTATTCATTGTAGAGGTTATAAGGTTGTAAGGTTTTAAGGTTATGAGATGAGGTTATGAGGTTGTGAGGTTATAAGGTTGTAAGGTTATGAGGTTATGAGGGCTATGCAGCGTGCAAGCAAGCGTTCGAGTCAAACCATCTCGTCTACTCGTACCAAATAACTCGTCTACTTGTAAAATTTACTTCTTAAACTTATTGATACAATCAACATAGGCTTCTGCGCTGGCGGCAATAATGTCGGTGTTCGCACCAAAGCCGTAGTAGATGCGGCCGTCAAACTCTACCTGCATGTGTACCTTTCCAATATCGTTCGACCCACGGCTGTTGGCTTGAATCGTAAATTCCTTCACCGTCACCTGTCTGCGAATAATGTTGCGGATGGCATTGATGGCGGCGTCAACAGGTCCGTTGCCATCGGCTGCGCTCGAGAACTTCTCGCCCGCAATGTCGAGCGTGACGGCTGCAACGGGTCGCACACCCTGTCCGCTGGTCACCTGCAAGTAGTCGAGTCGGATGGCATGCGCATTCTTGCGTTCTTCGCCGGCAAGTACGAGCACGTCGTCGTCGGTCACTTCCTTCTTCTTATCGGCAAGGGCAAGGAAGTTTTCATAAATACTGTGCAACTGGTCGTCGTTGACCACTACGCCCAACACTTCGAGGCGGTGCTTCAACGCGGCATGACCCGAGCGCGCAGTAAGGATGATTGAGTTATCGTCAATACCCACTTCCTTGGGATTGATAATTTCGTAAGTTTCAACATTCTTCAATATTCCGTCCTGATGGATGCCCGAAGAATGAGCGAAAGCGTTTCTGCCCACGATAGCCTTGTTGGGCTGAATGGGCATATTCATGAGCGAAGAAACAAGGCGGCTTGTCGCAGCAATTTTCGTAGTGTTGATATTTGTCGTAATGCCGAGATGATGGTGGCACTTCAATATCATCGCAACTTCTTCCGCACTCGTGTTGCCAGCACGCTCGCCAATACCATTTATCGTCACTTCCACCTGGCGCGCACCGTTGAGCACACCTTCGAGTGTGCATGCCGTAGCCATTCCCAGGTCGTTGTGGCAATGCGTAGAAATAATCGCTTTGTCAATGCCGTCCACGTGCTCCATGAGGTACTTTATCTTCTGTCCATACTCGTGCGGCAGGCAGTAGCCCGTCGTATCGGGAATGTTGACCACCGTAGCTCCTGCCTTGATTACGGCTTCGACTACACGCGCCAAATATTCATTGTCCGTTCGGCCTGCGTCCTCGGCGTAGAATTCCACGTCCTCCACATAGCGCTTGGCATACTTCACGGCACTCACGGCACGCTCGATGATTTCTTCGCGCGTAGAGTTGAACTTATACTTAATATGCAAATCGCTCGTGCCGATACCCGTGTGGATTCGCTTGTGCTTGGCATACGCCAGCGCCTCTGCCGCACAGTCGATATCCTTCTCCACCGCACGCGTCAGCGCACAGATAGTAGGCCACGTCACTGCCTTCGAAATTTCTATCACACTATTAAAATCGCCGGGACTCGAAACGGGGAATCCGGCCTCGATAACGTCCACACCTAAAGCCTCCAGTTGCTTTGCCACCTGGATTTTCTCTATAGTGTTGAGCTGGCACCCTGGCACCTGCTCGCCATCGCGAAGTGTTGTGTCGAATATGTATAAATGGTCTGCCATAATCGTTATAATAGTTTATTCATAGCTCACAAACGCTACGCAACATTCAAATGCTGCATTCATGAACTAAAAAAAACAGCGGTTCTTCGTCCGCACAGAGTCAAATTTCGTCTGGGGAAAAAGAACCGCCACTACTCGTATTCCGTTACCTTATCGCTACGCAATAACTAAAACCCACATCACTGTGCGTATAAAAATTCGTAGCAATGGTTCTTCTAATCGGATCGAGAAAGTCTTAGTTTAGTAGATTGTTTTGCGTTGTGTGAGTGCAAAATTAGAAAACATTTTTTATCAAACAAACATTCGAAGCAATTATTTTTCAAAAATGTCAATAAAAACCACTCTAAACTAACACCGTGCTCACTTTTTTGCTCAAAAACTGACATTTTGAGCAATTATTCGAGAAGAAATATTACATTTTGTTAGATTTGAAACTTTCGTAGCAAACACAAGTCTCATTTTTTTCGTAAGAAATAACAGGAAGCATCCTGCAACCTACGATTTTCTTACCGCGATGCTGTTGCTCAGCCAATATGCCACGATGCTCCTTACGAACAGATAAGCCAGGAACGCAGTCCAAAGTGCATTATTGCCCCACCCTTGCGGTGCGAGATAATAAACAGCAAAGAATGTCGCCGTTGCTACCAACATAGTTTGCAACATCTGGCGCGTCTGCGAAGTGCCGATAAAGATGCCGTCGCACAGGAATGCCACAAAACTAACAACTGGCACCATCGCCATATAAGGCAAATACGCTACTGCCGCCTGAGCCACGGTCCTTACGTCCGTAAGTAAGCCAATAAGCAATGAGCCTGCCGCGGCATAAAGTAGTGCAAAGATTGCTGCCAACAAAGCGCCCCAGCACATCAGCGCACGAACGGTGCGCTCATATTCGTCCAACCTTCGCGCGCCAAAAGCTTTGCCACATAGCGCCTCAGCGGCATAAGCAAATCCGTCCATCATGTAACTGAACAATAGGAAGAACTGCATCAGCAGCGCATTTGCCGCAAGCACCACTTCGCCTTGACGCGCACCGGCAAAGGTGAAGAAAGTAGTCACTGCCAGCAAGCAAAAACTGCGCAGAAAAATATCGCGATTGGCTACAGCAAAAGAAGTGTCGAACAAGTCGGTTCTGCTAATTCTCAGCGTGCTCGTCCTGAAAACGATGCCACCAAGCCGCACAGCATAGTGAGTTGCCAACGCCATACCAACGTATTGCGACACGAGCGTACCCAATGCCACACCCTCCATCTTCCATCCAAAACCAAAAACGAGCAGCGCACTCAATATTATGTTAAGCACATTTTGCAGCAGCGCAATGTAAAGGGGTTCTTTCGCGTGTTGCATCCCGATGAACCAGCCGCTCATGCAACTTGTCGTCAGCACTGCCGGTGCTCCCCAAATCACAATATTAAAATACGTTGTTGCCGCCAGCTTCACCGCCTCCGTAGCCTCAGCAAAATACAATGCCACAGCGAGCAAGGGGCGGTGCACCAACAAGAGTAAGCCTGCTATTATCAAAGCCCACACGATTGAGCGCCTGAGCAGAAAACTGCATTTATCCATGTCGCCCTCGCCGCAAGCTTGCGCCGTGAGCCCTCCCGTGGACATGCGCAAAAAGCCAAATCCCCAGTAAGCCATACTGACAAACGTTGAGCCCAGAGCGATGGCTGCAATAAAAACAGCGCTCCCCATGTGGCCCGCAATGGCGGCATCCGCCATCCCAAGCAGGGGAACGGCGATGTTTGTCAGAATACTTGGGATAGCAATGCGTAAAATCTGCCTATTCATACTGCACCTCCTTGAAAGCATACCTGCGCTGCGCTCCATCAGGCAGTGCTACGACCAATGTGCCGGCATGTTCAACATCCACAATCTGCGCCCTAAAACAGCCCTGCGCATCGCGATAATCCGCCCACTCACCTAAGCGATAAAGGCGGCGAAGATAGCGCTGATGCAATGCTTCGCAACGATCATTGCTGAGCATTTGCAGATACGCCTCGAATCGTTCGAGGTAAGCACTCAGCAGTCGTTCGCGCTCCACTTCCCTGCCTATTATATTAATGAGTGAAACGGGGTTCGGCGCATCGCTCTTGAAGACCGTTTGATTAACATTGAGTCCCACGCCGACTATCGTGTGTGCAACGGCAACGCCTTGAAACGTGTGTTGCACCAGCGTGCCACTGATTTTCTTGTCCTCAAAATAAATATCGTTGGGCCACTTGATGCTAAAGCCTTCGGCATACTCATCCAGCGTTTCGACCAAAGCCAAAGCATTTGCCTCAGAGAGCAGAAAGAGGCGGTCGGATTTAAGCGGCGGTCGGTCGAGGCGAATACTGAAGAGGAGATTCTTCCCTCGTTCGCTCTCCCACGAAGTACCCTGCTGCCCGCGCCCTTCGGTTTGCTGTTCCGCCGTTACGAGCACAAAAGAATCCTCGCACGCCACGACTTCGTGGCATGCGAGGTATTTCATTGTCGAATCTACGGTGTCGAGCCTGATGCGCTTCATTAGCTCAAACCTACGATTTCACCATCAACATAGTCGATGCGCACAGCCTGGGGCGACTTGGGCAAACCGGGCATGCGGATGATATCTCCGGCGAGCGCCACAATCATTTCAGCACCGGCATTGAGCACAACGTCGCGAATCTGAATACTAAATCCGTCGGCAGCGCCATACTTCGTTTGGTCGGCTGAGAAAGAGAACTGCGTCTTGGCAATACATACGGGGAAGTTTGCCATGCCGTGTTCTTCAGCAAGCTTGATGCGGTTGAGCGCAGGTTTTGCGAAACTCACGCTTGCAGCACCATAAATTTCGCGACACACCTTTTCAATCTTGTCGCAAATGCTATCGCCGTCGGCATACACAAATTGCAGGGGCTGCGAAGGTTGTTTTTCAATCGTGTCAACAACGAGCTGAGCCATTTCAACAGCTCCCTCGCCACCTTCAGCAAAGGCGTTGTTAATCACGAAGGGTGCCTTGAGTTCTTCTTCGCAGTGCTGCTTGAGGAGCGCCATTTCTTCGTCAGTATCAGTAGCAAAGCGGTTGAACACCACAACTACCGTCTGACCAAACTTACGCAAGTTGCGCACATGCTTATCAAGGTTTGCCAAGCCCGTACGGATGCCGTCGAGGTTGGGTTCCTTAATCTTGTCGAGCGCCACGCCGCCGTGCATCTTAAGACCTTGCGCCGTAGCCACAATCACTGTAAGGTCGGGCTGAAGTCCGCTCTTGCGGCAGAGGATATCGTAGAATTTTTCAGCACCAAGGTCAGCTCCGAAGCCTGCTTCTGTAATGGTGTAGTCTGCATGCGAGAGCGCCATCTTCGTAGCGAAGATTGAGTTGCAACCGTGTGCGATGTTGGCAAACGGACCGCCGTGAACGAAGGCAGGTGTGTTTTCCGTAGTCTGCACGAGGTTGGGCTGAATAGCATCCTTGAGGAGCACCATGATAGCGCCGGCAACGCCAAGGTCTTTCACCGTGAAGGGATTGCCTTCGTAAGTGTAGCCGAGCAAAATGTTTTCAATACGACGGCGAAGGTCGTCCTCGCTTGTTGCAAGACAAAGGATGGCCATCAATTCCGAAGCGGGCGTAATATCGAATCCTGCCTGCTGCACGCCACCGTTTGTTGAGGGACCGATACCGGTAATAATCTGACGCAATCCGCGGTCGTTCACGTCGAGCACACGGCGCCACAACACTTCCTTCAAACCAAAGCCTTCAGCGCGGTGCTGGTACAAATAATTGTCGAGCAAGGCTGCAATCATGTTGTGGGCAGAGGTAATAGCGTGGAAGTCGCCCGTAAAGTGGAGGTTAATCTTCTCCATAGGCAACACCTGTGCATAACCACCACCGGCAGCGCCGCCCTTCATACCGAAGCAGGGACCCAACGAGGGTTCGCGCAACGCTACAGCCGCACGCTTGCCAATCTTGTTCAATCCGAGCGCAAGTCCGATGGATACTGTTGTCTTACCGATACCTGCCTTTGTTGCAGTAATGGCAGTAACGAGCACCAAGTGGCTCTTCTTTACCTTATCTTCGTTAACAAGCGAAAGGGGAACCTTGGCAATGTACTTACCATAATGTTCCAAATCGCCGGCTGCAATACCAATGCCTGCAGCTACTTCTTCAATAGGCTTCAGCGGGGTGCTGTGAGCAATTTCAATGTCAGAAAGCATAGTTGTATAATGAAATTTTGAGGTTTTAAGATGAGGTTTTGAAATGAGGTTTTAAGGTTGTAAGGTTATAAGGTTATGAGGGCTATGCAGCAATTTAGAGTTCAGAGAACAGAGTACAGAGTACAACTGCCGTGCGGAATGCATGCCAGCGTGCAAGCAAACGTTCGAGTCTGACCATCTTGTCTACTCGTACCTAATAACTCGTCTACTATTTCTGTTGTCCCTTAAATTCGTAGATTCTTATTCAATCAAAGTTCTCTGCAAATTTATTGAAAAAACGCCGTACTGGCAAATTGTACCTGCAATAATCACAAATTATCAGATGAGTTTTTCACTTATGCGGCAAGAAAAGTTTAACTTTGCGAAAAATCATTAAAACTTACCCATCATGAACAAACAAACTTTCTTTGCGTCGCTCCTTGCGCTCGCATCGCTCACAGCATGTCAGACTCAACCTGCGGCAGAACCTACGCCCCAGGACATTGTCATCCCTGAATTTACGGTTGACTCGGTTTATACGCCCACAGCCGAAAACCTTGCCGCACGCAAGGAGTTTGCCGACAGCAAATTCGGCATCTTCCTCCACTGGGGTGTGTACAGCATGTTTGCACAGGGCGAGTGGTACTTGCAGAACGTGGCGATGAACAAGCACGAGTACGCCAAAGTAGCTGACGCCTTCTATCCCCACCGCTTCAACGCCAAGGAATGGGTGAGCGCCATCAAGGCTTCGGGGGCTAAGTACATTTGCTTCACCTCGCGCCACCACGATAGTTTCTCTATGTGGGACACGCAGCAGAGCGACTTCAACATTGTCAAGGCTACTCCCTTCGGTCGCGATGTCATCAAGGAACTTGCTGACGAATGCCACGCGCAGGGCATCCGTCTCCACCTCTACTATTCGCATCTCGACTGGATGCGCGACGAATATCCCGCCGGACGCACCGGTCTCAAAATTGCCGACCGCGACACTTCAAAGGTTGACTGGCCTGCCTACTACGACTTCATGAACAAGCAGCTCGTCGAACTGCTTACAAACTACGGAGAAATCGGCGCCATCTGGTTTGATGGATGGTGGGACCACGAAGAAGACGCTACGCCCTTCGACTGGGAACTCAAGAAGCAATATGCACTCATCCACCACCTGCAACCTGCCTGCCTCGTGGGCAACAACCACCACCAGGTGCCCTTCGAAGGCGAGGACATCCAAATCTTTGAGCGCGACATCCCCGGTCAGAACACTGCCGGACTCTCCGGACAGGACATCAGCCAACTTCCGCTCGAAACTTGCCAAACAATGAACGGCATGTGGGGATATAAACTCGTTGACCAAAACTACAAATCGACCGAAACCCTCATCCGCTACCTCGTAAGTACTGCCGGCAAGGGCGCAAACCTCTTGCTCAACGTAGGACCTCAGCCCAACGGTGAACTCCCACAGGTAGCCATCGAACGCATGAAGGAGATGGGCGAATGGTTGGCGCAGAATGGCGAAACGGTCTATGGCACCGTAGCCGGCGACATCGCACAACAGCCTTGGGGCGTGACGACACGCAAGGGCGACCGCCTCTTCGTCCACATCTTCGACCTCAAGGACACACGCCTCCTGCTTCCGCTCACATGCACCGTGAAGCAAGCACAGAAATTTGGCACACAGGAAGCCATCGACTTTGAGCAAACAGCAAGCGGCGTAATGCTCCATCTGAACGAAACGCCCTCGGGAGCAGACTACATAGTAGAACTCGTAACGGAATAAAATTAGAGTACAGAGTACAGAGTACAACTGACAGAGTACAACTGACAGAGTACAGAGTACAACTCCATCCGGATGGTTACACATTCCGGATGGTTTCTCATTTCTCCTTTCTCATTTCTAACATATGGCTATCCTTGAAGTTTGTGCAGGCAGCGTGCAGAGTGCCGTTGCCGCACGCGATGGTGGAGCACAGCGCATTGAACTATGCGGTGCGCTCGAAGTAGGCGGCATCACACCCTCGTTGGGCCTACTGCGCAGCGTTCGCAAAGTCGAAGGCTTGCGCCTCCACGTACTGATACGCTCGCGCGGCGGCGATTTTCACTACGCCGAAGAAGAAATCCGCGCGATGGAAGAAGATATCCGCATTGCCCGCGGCGAAGGTGCCGACGGGGTCGTAGTTGGTGCGCTCCGCACCGACGGAACGATCGACGAAGCTGCAGTGGCGCGCTTTGTAAAGGCAGCCGATGGCATGGCAGTCACCTTTCACCGCGCCTTCGACGTAGCAGCGCAGCCCTTCGACTCGCTCGACCGCATCATCAACCTCGGTTGCAACCGCCTGCTCACATCGGGCCAGGCAGCCACCGCAGCCGCCGGAGCCGACATGATTCGCCAAATGCGCGAGCATGCAGGCAGTCGCATTGTCCTCATGCCCGGTTGTGGCGTCAACAGCCGTAATGCTGCCGACATTCTGAGGCAGACGGGCACCAACGAAATTCATGCCTCAGCGCGTTGCCTTGTGAAGAGCCAAATGAGTTTCCGCCACAGCGGAGTGAGCATGGGCAGCAGCGAAGACGACGCCTTCGACCGCTACGAAACGAGCCTCGACGAAGTGAGCCGCATTGCCGAAGAAATCCGCTTGATTTAGCTGCAACGAAAGCTACGAAACAAGCCCAAAATTCGGCCATAAAAAAATGTTCATTTTTTGCGGATTGCCCTTTTTGCAGACTACCAAAAAGCAGGGCGTGGCTGCACAAAACGGGCATTTTCCCCATAGTCAGATAGCAAAATGAGGGGTAAAACCAC
>JAFOWI010000248.1 GCA_017425985.1 Bacteroidaceae bacterium
CGTAAGCGATGGATAACAGGTTTAGATTCCTGTACCACACATAATCAGAACTGTAGGGACGCATGTGGAAAGCAGAATCATATACTGGATTGTCTTCAGCAACTACAATGGAAGTCAAACTGGGGCAACCAGAGAAAGCAGAAACAATGCTGGTCACACTGTTAGGAATCTCCACGGAAGTCAAACTCAAGCAATCAGAGAAAGCAGAAGCCCCAATGCTGGTCACACTGTTAGGAATCTCCACGGAAGTCAAACAGGAGCAATATTGGAAAGCCTCATCCCCAATGCTGGTCACACTGTAGGTATTCCCATTACAGGTCACGGATTCGGGAATGGTGACTATACCGGAATATTCGTCTAAATAAACGGGGTAGAATTCACCATAAGTTACCGCTACCCTCTTATCCGTTTCAGACGTGATGTTGTAATAAATGCCATCGACCATGAAGTCGTGGGCAAAGAGGGGTGTGGCGCACAGCATGAGGGCTGCACCAAGCGCTTGTAATTTTTGTTTCATAATAAAAATGTATTAATTAATCAATATTGAAAATTTCAAAGTGTTGGAATTTCATCCGAATGGTGTAGGGGCCACTTTATGTCGGCCCGTCGTCCAATTCGCGTGCCCATCGCTCCTTAAAATGTATCCGGAAACATTTTACCGTTGTTTCACCACGGGCCGACACGGAGATCGGCCCCTACTCCGTACGGATGGGCGTAATGAATTGCATTGTTTTTGTTGCGCGATTATCAATTATAATTGCATGTGCAATGATTTTGTGCTGATGTGTATTAAAGCGATTAATAATAGCTATTTCATAGATACAAAAAAGACGTGGGGAAACTTCATTGTTTCTCTCACTGACTAGGCCTTCGCATTGCCCTTCTACAGAGATTACAACTCAGTTTGCCCACGTTGTTGGTATTATGAACGTAGTACATAGCCAGCCAATAATGGCTGACTACATACGGGTATAATACTTCCACGCGGACGCTTTGTTGTGAAATCTTCATGTAGAAATCAAGTTGCGAAGTTGAGCCAGTTGAAGATAACATTAAAAACGTCCTTTCTGCTCCCGTGCCATAAGGTTCTCGACCTCAATACGCAGTAATGGAGCGGAAATCTATGTTGTGATCCACCAACTCTTGGGGTGGCGAATCATTTGCAAAAATATGTAAAAATAGTGAATAAAGATATAGACAAATAGAAAATAATACAAAGAATAAGGAAAATTTTATATGTATTAATGACGAAATAAATTTAACAACAATGTTTAGGGCTATGCAATGTAGTATGCTTATGCAAAAATGCAAAGTGTCCTAAAAAATATTTTTCCTTAATGATTTCGTTTTTGGGGCGTAGTCAAAAAAAATGTTTAAAAATAATGGAATAAGGGTTGTTATTATCAAGGGTTTTACTATTTTTGCAATTTCAACTCTATCATAGGGCGCAAGGCTCGTCCTTTTTTACAAACACACACGAAGGAGCCTCTTTTTGCTCCGCGACTAAAAACTAAACGAACGACTATCTTATGCTACGTATAGCGATTCAGGCCAAGGGCCGTTTGAACGAAGACTGTATGGCGTTGCTCAAGGATGCAGGCATCAATGTGGCTGCGAGCAAACGCAAGTTGGTGGCGCGTGCCACGGATTTCCCCATCGAAGTGCTCTACTTGCGCGACGACGACATCCCCCAAGCGGTAGCTATGGGAGTGGCCGACGTGGGCATCGTGGGCTTAAACGAAGTGGCAGAGCGTGGCGAAGCAGTGAGCGAGGTGATGCGCCTGGGCTTTGGCGGCTGCCGCATATCGCTCGCCATTCCGCGCGACGTGACTTATACGGGCGTAGAATGGTTTGAGGGCAAGCGCATTGCTACGTCGTATCCCAACGTGCTGAAGCATTACTTTGCCGAAAAGGGTATCCATGCGCATATCCACGAAATTGCGGGTTCGGTAGAAATCGCTCCTGCGGTGGGCATGGCAGACGCTATCTTCGACATTGTTTCGTCGGGTGGCACATTGGTGCAGAATGGGTTGCGCGAGGTGGAGCAGGTGTTCCACTCCGAAGCAGCGCTCATTGCTCATCCATCGCTCAGCGCGGAGCAGTTGGCAGATTTGGAAAAACTGAAGTTCCGCTTCAGCTCTATCGTGGAGAGTCGCGGCATGAAATACGTGCTGATGAACCTGCCCGCCGAAAAACTCGACGAGGCGGTGGCACTGATGCCCGGTATGCGCAGCCCGACGGTGCTGCCATTGGCAGCTGAGGGCTGGTGCTCGCTCCACGTAGTGATTCCCGAGCAGGAATTGTGGGAAAAAGTGGAGCAACTCAAGGCGCTCGGTGCTGAGGGCATCCTGGTGCTGGCACTCGAAAACATGATTCGCTAAACTCTCTTTTTTTTGAAACAGAAATCCGACAATGCAAATACTTTTTCATCCCGCACCCGAGGAGTGGGAGGCGCTCGCTGAGCGCAATGTTCCGGGCGACGCTGTCATAGCCGAACGTGTGGCAGAGATTGTCAGCACCGTGCGCGGCGATGGCGACGCAGCGCTGTATCACTATGCCGCCTTGTTTGACAACGCTAAACTTGATTCGCTCGAAGTGTCGGCTGCAGAGATTGCGGCTGCCGAAGCTCTGGTGAGCGACGAGGTGAAGTGTGCCATACGGCGCGCGGCGCAAAATATCGAAGCCTTCCATAGCGCTCAGCGCTCTGCTGAGGTTGATGTATGCACAGTGGAGGGCGTGAGATGCGTACAGCGAGCTGTGCCCATTCAGCGCGTGGGGCTCTATGTTCCCGGCGGACAGGCTCCGCTGTTTTCAACCGTGCTGATGTTGGCGTTGCCGGCGCGCATTGCGGGTTGCAAGGAAGTTATTTTTTGCACACCGCAAAACAGCAGCGGACGCATTGCGCCCGAAATCCTATATAGCGCAAGCCTTTGTGGTGTGCACCGCATTTTCCGCGTAGGAGGTGCGCAGGCAATTGCTGCGATGGCTTACGGTACGCAGAGCATTCCCCGTGTTGACAAAATTTTCGGCCCCGGCAATCGCTATGTGACGAAGGCCAAGCAGTTGGTGGCCGACCGCGTGGCAATCGACATGCCCGCAGGTCCGAGCGAAGTACTCGTGATGGCGGACGAAACGGCACATCCCTCGTTCGTCGCAGCCGATATGCTCTCGCAGGCGGAACATGGTCCCGACAGTCAGGCAATCCTTGTGTGCAACTCGGAAGAGATGGCACAGCAGGTCAAGGCTGAAGTGGAGCGCCAGGCAGCACTGCTGAAGCGTGCGAACTCGGTGGAGCAGTCGCTTGCACACAGTCGTATCGTGGTGCTCGCCAGTCGTGCCGACATGATAGACTTTGCCAACGTCTATGCAGCGGAGCACCTTATCATCTCGATGGCGCAACCCTGGGACGTGGCGCAGCAGATTACGGCAGCAGGCAGCATCTTCATCGGCAATTATTCGCCCGAAAGTGCCGGCGACTATGCCTCGGGCACCAACCACACGCTGCCTACCAGCGGATATGCGCGCGCCTTTAGCGGCGTGAATCTCGATAGCTACATCCGAAAGATTACGTATCAAGAACTTACGCCCGAAGGTCTTTCAGCCCTTGCGCCCACCATCGTAGCGATGGCTGACGCCGAAGGACTCGATGCACACGCGGCAGCAGTAAAGGTGCGTGTGGAGCAGTTGAAGAAAGGGTAAAAACTTTGCGATTATATATAACTCAACTTTCGCAAGCTTCAGTTGATTTAGCTTATGAGGTTCTTAGGTCGCAACGCTTTAGGGCTATGAGGGCTATCCAGATTGTTAATATAACCGAATGGTAACCTTAACACCTAACAACCTTAACACCTAATAAGTTGAGCACTTGCGAAACTTCTATATAAAATATGAAATCTCCTTTACGTTACGTAAGACCCAATATATTAGCGCTCGAACCCTATTCTACGGCGCGCGATGAATTTAGCGGCGGCAATATTTCGGTGTGGCTCGATGCCAACGAAAGTCCCTACGAAAATGGTGTGAATCGCTATCCTGACCCGCATCAGAAGTTGCTCAAGGAACGCATCAGCCGCTTGAAGGGCATCCCTGCAAACCAGATATTTGTGGGTGGCGCAGGCAGCGATGAAGCCATTGACCTCGTGTTTCGCATATTCTGCGACCCCGGAAAGGACAACGTGATTGCCATTGCGCCGAGCTACGGTGTATATAGCGTGGCTGCGGCTACAAACAATGTGGCGTTGCGTACGGTGCAGCTGGCTGACAACTATGCGTTGCCAACGAAGGAACTGCTCGCTGCTGCCGACGCACATACGAAGGTGATGTGGATTTGTTCGCCCAATAACCCTACGGGAAATGCCTTCGAACTGAGCGAACTCGAACTGTTGGCGGATTCGTTCGACGGGATGCTTGTCGTTGACGAAGCCTACGTTGATTTTTCCGATAAGGGTACGATGCTCTCCGTCTTGGCAAACCATCCTAACCTGATTGTGTTGCAAACATTTTCAAAGGCATGGGGCATGGCAGGTCTGCGTTTAGGCATGGCTTTTGCAGCCCCCGAGGTAGCTGAACTCTTTGCGCGTGTGAAGTATCCCTATAACGTGAATGCGCCGACGCAACTCGAAGTGATGCGTCGCATCGACGAGGGAGTAGCGCCGCAGGTGAGCGAAATTTGCCAGCAGCGCAGCATGTTGCTTGCTGCCTTTGCCGAACTTTCCATTGTGGAGCGCGTCTTTCCTACGGATGCCAACTTTGTGCTCATCCGCGTGGCTGACCCCAATGCCGTGTACGATTATCTCGTGAGCCGCGGCGTGATAGTGCGCAACCGCACGCGCCTTCGTGGTTGCGAGGGCTGCCTGCGCATCACGATAGGCACACCGGCTGAGAACGAACGCGTGGTGAACCTCTTGCGCGAAATCTCCAAGTAAATGTACTCGGTGCTTAATTAGTAAACGAGTTGATAGTAAACAAGTAGACGAGTTGGTTTGACTCGAACGCTTGCTTGTACGCTGGTTTTCATTCCGCATGGCAGCTGTACTCTGTACTCTGTGCTCTGTACTCTAAAAAAGTTCTCTGTACTCTAAAAATTACCCCCCTCTCAATATAATATATATGGCTTTGTTGAAAAAAGCACTCTTCATAGACCGCGATGGAACCATCATTCGCGAACCTGCCGACGAGCAGATCGACTCTTTGGAGAAGCTGGAATTTTTGCCCGGCGTCATTTCAGCATTGCGCTCCATCGCCCAGCTCGATTACGAGTTGGTCATGGTGAGCAATCAGGACGGATTGGGCACACCCAGTTTTCCTGAAGAAACTTTTCACCCTGCTCACAACAAAATGCTCTCAACGCTTGAGGGCGAAGGCGTAGTGTTCGACCGCCAGCTCATCGACCGCACATTTCCCCACGACAATGCTCTTACGCGCAAACCCGGACTGGGAATGCTTGGCGACTATCTGACGGGCGATTACGACCTTGCAAACTGCTATGTCATCGGCGACCGCATGACCGACCTGCAGTTGGCAAAGAATTTGGGCGCCAAGGGTATCCTCTTGCAGGCGGATGCATCGGCGGTGCCCGAAGATTTGCTGCCCTCGCTCGCACTTGCGACGCTCGACTGGCACGCAATTGCCGCCTTCCTGCGCACTACGGAGCGCCGG
The DNA here is from genome assembly GCA_017425985.1 of Bacteroidaceae bacterium. Taxonomy (GTDB): domain Bacteria; phylum Bacteroidota; class Bacteroidia; order Bacteroidales; family Bacteroidaceae; genus Alloprevotella. The sequence continues at coordinate 5,659 of JAFOWI010000248.1, forward strand.
GCTGAGGTGAAGCGCGCTACGGCTGAGACCGACATCCACATTGTGCTTGACCTCGACGGAAAGGGTGAGACGAAGGTCGATACAGGTTTGAAGTTCTTCGACCACATGCTCCTGCAGTTGCCCCATCATGCAGGCATTGCGCTCACGGCAACGTGCAAAGGCGACCTCGAAGTCGATGAGCACCATACGATGGAGGACGTAGCCATTGCGCTCGGCGAAGCCATCCGAACAGCC
>JAFOWI010000249.1 GCA_017425985.1 Bacteroidaceae bacterium
AATGGAAGGTCAGCAAATCGCTAACTACGACGCTCAGAACTTCGACCGTCTCCCCATTGAAAAGGAACTCGATAAGGATGGCAACCAGGTTGTTGTTGCCGTTCCCTACCCCGGCTACACCGTTTACGCAAGCGTATGGCGCGTAAATGTAGGTCGTGTGAAGCTCTACCTCCTCGACACTGACAACGGTCTCAACTCACAGTACGACGCTGGCATCACTTCAGCGCTCTACGGTGGTGACTGGGAAAACCGTATCAAGCAGGAATACCTCCTCGGTGTCGGCGGTATGTTGATGCTCCAGAAGCTCGGCATCACTAAGGACGTTTACCACTGCAACGAAGGTCACGCAGCACTCTGCAACGCACAGCGCCTCGTTGACTACGTAGCAACTGGTCTCTCTTTCGGCGAAGCGCTCGAACTCGTTAAGGCTTCTTCGCTCTACACCGTTCACACTCCCGTACCTGCTGGTCACGACTACTTCGAAGAAGGCCTCTTCCGCAAGTACATGGATTCATTCTCTGGCAAGCTCGGCATCTCTTGGGACGACTTCATGGGCCTCGGTCGTATGAACCCCGAAGACAAGAACGAAAAGTTCTCAATGTCAGTATTCTGCTGTAAGACATGTCAGGAAATCAACGGTGTGAGCTGGCTCCACGGTAAGGTTTCACAGATGATGTTCAAGGGCACATGGCCCGGCTACATGCCCGACGAACCCCGTCGTGAATACGAAATCCGCGACCACGAAGGTTACTTCCAGGCATACAACCTCCAGCAGAACGAAAGCCACGTGAGCTACGTTACCAACGGTGTTCACTTCCCCACATGGGCAGCTAACGAATGGAAGGAGCTCTACTGCAAGCACTTCGATAAGAACTTCATGAACGACCAGAGCAACATGAAGATCTGGGAAAAGATTTACGAAGTTTCTGATAAGGAAGTTTGGGAAACACGTTGCGCCCTCAAGATGAAGCTCATCAACTACATCCGCAACCGCTTCCGCGACACATGGCTCAAGAATCAGGGCGACCCCAGCCGCGTGGTTTCGCTCCTCGACAAGATCAACCCCAACGCGCTCCTCATCGGTTTCGCACGTCGCTTCGCTACTTACAAGCGCGCACACCTCCTCTTCTCTGACCTCGACCGCCTTGCTAAGATCGTCAACAACCCCGACTACCCCGTGCAGTTCCTCTTCGCAGGTAAGGCTCACCCCGCCGACGGTGCAGGCCAGGGTCTCATCAAGCGCATCTACGAAATCTCACAGCGTCCCGAGTTCATCGGTAAGATTATCTTCCTCGACAACTACGACATGGAACTCGCTCGCCGCCTCGTTTCGGGTGTAGATATCTGGATGAACACGCCCACACGTCCCCTCGAAGCATCTGGTACATCAGGCGAAAAGGCACTCATGAACGGTGTTGTAAACCTCTCAGTGCTCGATGGTTGGTGGTACGAAGGCTACCGTCCCGGTGCAGGTTGGGCGCTCACAGACAAGCGCACTTACCAGAACCAGGAACACCAGGACCGCCTCGACGCTGCTACTATCTACTCGCTCCTCGAACAGGAAATCATTCCTCTCTACTACGCTCGTGGTGCGAAGGGCTACAGCGAAGGTTGGGTCAAGACAGTGAAGAACTCAATCGCTCAAATCGCTCCTCAGTACACCATGAAGCGCCAGCTCGACGACTACTACGACCGCTTCTACAACAAGGAAGCTGCTCGCTTCAAGCTCCTCGCTGCCGACAACAACAAGCTCGCGAAGGAAATCGCAGCATGGAAGGAATGCGTAGCCGAACGTTGGGACAGCATCAGCGTCGTAGCATCTGAAGGCATGGAAAACCTCAGCAACGTTATCTCTGGTCAGGACTTCACTATCAAGCACGTCATCGACGAACAGGGTCTCGACAACGCCGTTGGCGTAGAGCTCGTAGTTATCGAAAACGTTGAAGGTAACGACGTTATCCAGACTACTATCCCCATGACGATGACCAAGCGCGAAGGCAACCTCCACACATTCGAGCTCACTACGAGCCTCGACGTTGCAGGTTCCTTCAAGGTAGCATTCCGTATGTTCCCCGCTAACGAACACCTCCCCTACCGTCAGGACTTCGCTTACGTAAAGTGGTTCGCATAAGACCCACTGCGCCAAGCGCATAGACCATAAGCTTTAAAGCAAAACGCAATGCAAACGCGCAAGCTTTAAAAGTCCCCATAGCGCCCTGGCGCAAGTAAGCAACGACAATAACCAAAGCAGGAAGCACGCACGCCCACAAAGCAGCGCCTTCCTGCTTTTTCTTTTTTCTTTTCTCTCAAGAAGCAATCTCTATATAGTTTCTATAGCCCCTATAACATATCCCCTACAAGCACGACTGCATCCCAAAAGTAGTAGCCACCGCCGTCAGAATCGTAATCACCAGCTGAATCACCTTGCTCCAAATAGCCTTCTTATCCATAATCAAATTAAAATTAAAGTTGTACTCTGAACTCTGTACTCTGTCAGCTGTACTCTGTACTCTGTAAGTTGTACTCTATCAGCTGTACTCTGTAAGTTGTACTCTAAACCACTATCCTTCGCTCACATCAGTAATCTTTTGGAAACTGACCTTCGGACCGCGCAGCAAATACTTAATCTTTGCCGACGGCGTATAGCGCACATGCAAAGCCTTAATCATCGACGTCTTAAAGTCCTTCTCCTCCTCAATGCCCTCCGACGAAATGCGCGGGTGGAACGAACCCAAGTCGCCAAGGCGCACGCTCTGCCCATTCACCATATAGCCAATCAACGCATCGTCCAGCGCCGAGAGCACCGCCTTAATATCCGCACGGTTCACCGTACACGAGCGGCTGATTTCGTCCGCCACCTCGTCCAGATGCACTGGCGTCACCGCCTCGCCCTGAGCATAAAACTTCACCTCCTTCGTCTGAGGATTCTTCTTTGGAATAACACGATACTTAAACATAATTTTATATTTTTTTAGTAAACAAGTTGTTAGTAAACAAGTAAACGAGTGGTCAGTAAAGATGCAAACGAGTGGACGAGTTGTTAGTAAAGAAGGAACTGCGAAGCTGATGAACGAACGGCGAATAAATAGCCATCCGGATGGCAGCTGTACTCTGTACTCTGTACTCTGTCTGCTGTACTCTATACTTCTCTCTCCCCATTACGCAGCACCAACACCCGATTACTAATGCCCGATTACGCAATGCTATTTTTTTTCGTCCCTTCGCGCGCCGGGGCCGTCCCACTTTGTTTCCGCTTATACCGCTACGCTCCCGTCAACCACAATGCAAAGTTACTCCCTCGTCGCCTCCCTATGGCATTTATTGGCATTTAGCACCCCACCACCGAAGCGGCGAATGGCTGGTCCCAGTATTTTTTCGAGCGTGACACGTGACATGTGACAACAAATAGAGGCAACTCCTCACCATCTCGCGTACCTATTATATTTGGATGTATAGTATATATTAATATATACTATAAGATATAATTTATAAGATTTATTAGATTATTTTTTAGGAAATGATATAGCAGTTGACCATTATCACAGACCCCTCCGCCCTTTGGGCATTTGACCTCGCAGAATCGGTCTTCCTCCTCCTCGTAAGGCATAGTATAAATAAGTTTATCCTCTGCCCTTACTTCGAGCGTCGGTTCCCCTAACTTCGGGGAGGATATTTAGTTACTTTCTTCGCTTGTTACATCAATGGAAAATTCAACGAGTTTGACTATCTTAAATTGTCCCCCGAAGTTAGGGGGACGAGCAGCAATGCTGCGGAGGGGGTCTGTTAAAGTTCTTGGACAACTGCTATATTATTACCAAAAAACCTGCATTTAGTATTGATTGTTGTAACCTTGTCACGCTGTCACATGTCACGCGTCACGCTCGCTGGTGTATCCTCTGATTGCCCTGCCCGGAGTGGCGGAGAGAAATGACTTTACATTTGCACTTTTCAAATGAAAATTACACTTTAAATACTTTGCTTTAATCAACTCAGTAACATCGCATTATAAAGTTTTTTCAAACATTTTGTTTTATGAATAAAGTTTTCATTATGACAACATTTCCTGTCCAAAAATTTGGTTATGTCGATTCTTATATTTTCCCCAAAATTTTGTGCTGAAAACCCTTTTATTTAGGATGAGAATTAGTAATTTTGTAAAGATTAAAAAGTTTTAAATATGACATACATAACAGAAGAACTATTAAACGACGAATCAATTAAGAAAAAGCTTACAGAGCGAATGCAGCAGCTGGGGAGAGCACTGTGCAAAGTGAAAGAAGGATGGAGCAAACTGAAAGAAGGATGTAGCGAACTGAGCGAAGTCTTAGAGGATGATGATTTATCTTTTGCGCCTTCAATGGCTGCAAAAATTAGTCCTGAACTTGCAGCGGAAATCACTAATGCACTTCAGAGCAGAGGATTGCTGTATGAAGCGAGCGAGAGTGTGCCTCCCCCATCGAGCGAGAGTGCTCCCGCGGTCGCTGCAATACCACTGCCCATGGCTGAGGAACGTAAACCCAAGCGCAGAGGCAAGCCCCTTAAAGACCTATTCCGCGAAGCGACCACCTCGGCAAAGTGGATGATGCTCTGCAGGGAATTCTTTGCCCCGCACATGAACGATGAGATTGATTCGAGTTTGAGCAACCGCGTGTTGCAACGCTTCGCATGGTTCCTGTCCGTATGGCAAGAGGCCGACCTGCTGGTCACTCAAATCTTCTCGCCCGCCATCAGGTTTCTAAAATCCCTGGGTTTCCGATTAGGCATAGGTTTTCAGACGTGCAACAACGCCTTACGCGAAATCTTTGCCCGCCGAGAGGATTACCAAGACGCCAAGAGCGAGGTGCTCGCCTTCTGCATGGCGCATGCGTGATAGAGAAAAGAAAACAGCGTGACACGTGACAGCGTGACACGGAAGATAGACACTCTCACTCTTGGGGGTGTCTATTTTTTTTAGGAAATGTATAGCAGTTGACCCATTACCACAGCCCCTCCGCCCTTTGGGCATTTGACCTCGCAGCCCCGGTCTTCCTCCTCCTCGTAAGGCATAGTATAAACAAGTTTATCCTCTACCCTTACTTCGAGCGTCGGTTCCCCTAACTTCGGGGAGGAATTTTTTATACTTCCGTTCGCTTGTTATTCCCAATTGGAAAATTAAACGAAGGAGACTAACTAAAATTGTCCCCAAAAGTTAGGGATTTCTGTCCCCCGATAACGGGGGAAATGAAGGGGGTCGAGCGACGAAGGAGCGGAGGGGGGCTGTTAAAGTTCTTGGGGAAACTGCTATATTATTGCCATATTTTATATTAACTTTGCAAGCATAGTCATTGAGTAAAATTAAAAAAACAAAATACCTTATGGCGAATCCTAACGAACAAGTTGCGGAACAATCCCCCAACACCTCAAAAGTTATTATTGCTGTGAATACACCCGACGGTATAGGTTATTTTGTAGATAGCG
>JAFOWI010000001.1 GCA_017425985.1 Bacteroidaceae bacterium
AAAGAATATTCAGACTTGTATAATTATTGTAAAAACAATCCTCAACTTATCTACGCAATATTTGATAAATTAGAAAAAGACCATATCATAACAACAGTCAAATTAATTGATGATTTAATCTTAAAAAATAATTTAGAAACACTGCAATCTTTTAAAGAGAGACATAATAACAAATTAACCAAAAATGGCGTTAAAATAGTTAGACCTCTGCATTCTAATTACATTTTGTATGCTAAAGATTATCTTTCTACAGAAAATCCACGTTTAGCACCAACCAACAAATTTAATTTATCTGAAACTACAGATATATCATTTAGTAATTCTACAGAATTTAACGTTACTACATCAGATAATTTATGCAACATAAATCTCACTTTACTTGCAAAATCAAAAATCCAAATTAACTTGATTGACTTAAATGGCAATCTCATTAACTATTATCGTGAAACTGAGTTAAACAACGGCACACACACCATACAAATGACAACCTACAAAAAAGGAATTTACCTCATTCAACTATTTGTTAATGGTATAGTTAATGTCAAGAAAATACGTATCTAATATTATTAAATTCTTTACATTATGAAAACTTTTATAGCATCTACGATTTTATCATTTGCCGCTCTCCCACTTTTCGCAAACGACGACAAATTAACAAATGAAGACTTTGGAAAATACTCCATTTCAGACATTCCTCAGATGGATTGTTCCATATCTCTACACCCTCTAAACAAAGCGATGGCTGCAGAATGTCTTGGTTTTCCTTATGAATGGGTTACAAATTTATGGTCAGATGGTTCTAAATATATAGAAATTAATTATAAACTTTTGGAAGAAGTTCCTAGTTACGAAGAACAAACTGCATTAAACATAAAAACACGTACCAGCTCTACGGAAAAAGCTATTAAATTTTTAACAGACAAAACCGCAGACATTATTTTCATCGCACGCGACTTGACACAAGCAGAAATCGACTATGCCACAAGTGTAGGTGTCGAAATCCTCAGAAAACCAATCTGCACAGATGCGCTTACGTTTGTTATCAATTCAGCCAACAAAGTGAACAATCTAAGCGTAAAGCAGATTCAGAAAATCTATACTGGAGAAATTTCAAACTGGATAGAAGTAGGAGGTGAAGACGAAGACATAATTCCATTTGCACGCATAGAAGGCACAGCTTGTCAAGAAGCCATGCGAAACATCGTAATGAAGGATCTTGAAATGATAACATGTAAACTTCAAGAGCTCAGTGGAGGAGGAGGCCCCTTCTACGGCACCTATCGCTATCCCAACGGCATTGGATTCATGACGAACTATCATTTCGACAACATCGCTCCCAATAATTTCAATCCTAAAGAAATTTCAATCAACAATGTATTAGCCGACAAAAATACGATTGCGGATGGTACCGCTCCCTTCCTTATGACAAGCTATGTAGCTATCCGTGCAGACTTAGACGCATCATCATTGGCATACAAAATTTATGAATACATTACCACAGACGAAGGTAAGGAGTTGTTGTCTAAATTGGGTTATACTCCCACGACAGAAGTAACGAGCATACCGAAAATACAGGAAGAAACGGTAAGCATCAATTACCACGATGGAATCATCACCACTACATCAAACCAGGCAATAAGCGCTGTACGCATAACTGACCTCAGTGGCAAGGTGGTTCTCTGCAAAACGCTTCATGCAGAAAGCATCAACACGAAAGGGATACCCACAGGTGGCTACATCGTTAGCATAACATTGGAAGATGGCAATGTATATTCAGAAAAAATCATTCTACAATAGTACCACCATATTATTTTATAACGGCATTCTACTCAACAAATAAAAAGAAACATGGGAGAATAGCACGCACTATGTCCCCGAGCGCTTCAGGCCACAAAATTTCATGTCCTACGCACTCCTTCATCAATACACAAGGCGCCTCGTTTAAATACAAAAATGCCCAAATTTGCAAAAATTGAGTATAATGTAGAGTTTGCAAAACGCAAAGTAAATTGTAAACTTAGAAATAGCAAACGAAGGTGCGAATTGTTAAAATATTTTAAAATTGAGAAAAAAGCGAATTTGGATTTCGCTCAAAAATGTTGTATATTTGCAGTACGGAAGGGGAGACCACGCGGTTTCCCCTTTTTTATGGCCCAAAAATGGCAAAAACAACCTCAAAGGTTGTTAAAACAAGGTCAGATGTTGTTAAAATTACCTCCGATGTTGTTTTCACAACCTCCGATGTCGTGAATTTTTCGACCGATTTCAGCGCAAAAACCTCCGATTTTGGCGCCACTATGTTAATAATTGTTAAAACTTTGAATTTTCTGATATTTGTCAATTTTGTTAAAATTTGTTAACAAAAAGAGGAAGTTATTTAGAGTACAAATTACAGAGTAAAGAGAACAGCTGCCATGCGGAATTAACGTACGAATCAAACAACTTGTTTACTCGTTTACTAAAAACTCGTGTACTAATTAAGTACAGAGAACAGCTGCCATGGGGAGATAATTGCCGGAATTTACACCGCGAATGCAGTAGGGGCCACTTTATGTCGGCCCGTACGCCGGAACGGCGTAACAAATTTGCAATGCAAACGATAAATTTGTCAATTAAACCGCTGTCAGAGCAACGGCCTGAAGGGCCAATAAGCACCAAGCCCAGGGCAAGCGATGAAGAAGCGACGCCCTGGGGAATAAGTAGGATGTAAGTGGCGCTCTGAAAGAGCAAAAGCATTGTATCTCAGTGCTATCCTTGCTGTTGCCCCTTCGGGGCGCACTCATCCATGACATCATCACCCGGGGCGTTGCCCCGGGCTTGGTGCAGGTTGGTCTTTCAGACCGCATAGCGTAACAAATTTACAATGCAAACGCGAAATCTACTAATAAAACCACGGATATTCACACCCTAACGCAATCAAACTCAACCGACAACGTGCGGAACGACGTTTGGAACACATATATTCGCCCCTAACGTGGCGACGGGCCGACATAAAGTAGCCTCTACACCTTTCGGGACGTTAGCTCGCGCAAATACCCCGAACGACTCTGCAAATTAGCTTAAACAGAACTTCGCTTCTACGGAATCCGCTTGAAACGGAATTGCAATTTTACCCTGCGGAACGTATTTACCATTCACAATACTAACGGCAAATCGGGATTAATCGCCCCTTGCAGCATGCACGAAACATCGCTTCGCCACAACATGGGCCTCACGATTTTTTCAACAAAATTTAAATTAAACAGCAGGCACATTTGTCAAATTAAACTTTAGTGGCTATCTTTGTGAGGTGTAACCTTTAAACATTTTTTATCGATATGCGAAAATCGTTCTTTCTCTCCGCGCTCGCCGGCTTGATGCTACTGCTTTCGTGCCAAACGGAGCGCCACACTTTCGAAATCAGCGATGGCAAATTTCTCTACGACGGAGAAAAAGTGCAGCTTATCTGCGGCGAAATGCACTACCCACGCATCCCCGTGGAGTATTGGCGCGACCGCATGAAGCGTGCCAAAGCCATGGGACTCAACACCGTTTCGGCTTACGTGTTCTGGGCGATTCACGAACCCCAACCCGGCGCATTCAACTTTGAAGGTCAGGCAGACATCGCCAAGTTCGTCGAAACTGCAGCCGAAGAAGGGCTCTACGTATTGCTCCGCCCGGGTCCCTACGTTTGTGCTGAGTTCGACTTCGGAGGCTATCCTTACTGGTTGCAGAAAGATAGTTCGCTCGTATGGCGCAGCGACAATCCCGCCTTCCTCGCTGCATGCGAACGCTACCTCAATGCGCTGGGCAAGGAACTTGCGCCCCACACCGTGACCAATGGTGGCAACATCATCATGGTGCAGGTGGAAAACGAGTATGGCTCTTACAGCAACGACAAGATATATCTTGGAAAATTGGCTGAAATGATTAAGAACGCCGGCTTCAACGTGCCCCTCATGACTTGCGATGGTTCGGGCCAGATGCCCAACGGCTACATCCCGGGCATACTTCCCACCGTCAATGGCGCAGTTGGCGTTGACATCATGCGCAGCATCGACCGCTACTGGCCCGGAGGTCCCTACTTCGTAGCTGAATTCTATCCCGCATGGTTCGATGTTTGGGGACAGCGCCACTCGGCTGTGAACTACGAACGTCCCGCTCAGCAGTTGGACTGGATGCTCGCCAACGATGTTTCGGTCAGCATATACATGTTCCACGGCGGAACCAACTTCCACTACACCAATGGTGCGAACACCAACAACGGCGCTTACGAACCCCAGCCTACAAGCTACGACTACGACGCGCCTCTTGGCGAATACGGCAATGCATACCCGAAATACCATGCCTTCCGCGAAGTGATTCAGAAACACCTGCCCGAAGGCAAGACATTGCCCCCCGTACCTGCCGACAATCCTACGACAAACTTTGCTGAAGTGGAACTCCAGGAGTGGGCACCACTGAGCGAAGCCTATGTCAAGCAAATTCAGTCCGAAAACATACTGACCATGGAGGACGTAGGTCAGGACTACGGCTACATCCTCTACGAAACCACCATCCCCGAGCCTACTAAGGGCAAGTTACTCATCAAGGACTTGCGCGACTATGCAGTAGTGATGCTCGACGGCACACCCATCCGCAGCCTCGACCGCCGCTTCCGTCAGAACAATCTGGAAATCGAAGTGACAAAGGCAGGCACCAAGCTCGCAATCCTCGTGGAAAACGGCGGACGCGTGAACTACGGCAAGGACTTGATGAACAACCTCAAGGGTATTACCAAGTTCGTTTCGCTCAACGGCGTAGAACTCAAAAACTGGACCATCACTCCCCTGCCTCTCCACCGCGCCGACGTTGACGACTTCGACTTCGAAGAGGGCATGCATCATGGCAACCAACCGGGCTTCCTTCGCGGTACATTCCAGATTGACTCCATCGGCGATACCTTCATCGACCTCACAGGTTGGGGCAAGGGTGCTGTTTGGGTAAACGGCAAGTCGCTCGGCAAGTTCTGGGGCATCGGTCCTCAGCAAACGCTCTACCTCCCTGCGCCTTGGATGAAGAAGGGTAAGAACGAAATTGTAGTCTTCGAAATGGAGAGCACCGGTCGTCGCGCCCTCAAGGGCATCGACCACCCCATCCTCAACCAACTTGGTCCCGACAAGAATGCTACACTGGGCGTTCGCGACTACTCGCGCAAACCCATCCTTGACGCCGGCGACGGCATCCTCAAAGCTACGCTGAAGAAGGAAAACGGTTGGCAGGAATTCACCTTCGATGGTAGCAAAACGCTGCGCCACCTCTGCATCGAAGTGCTCAATACTTACGACAACACGCCCACTTGCATCGCCGAAATCGAATTGGTGAACGAAGACGGCACGGTGCTCAACAAGGACTTCTGGAGCTACGTTCACACCAACTCCGAAGCGCGCGAATGTCGTGCTGACTTCCTCTTCGACGGCGACGAAGCAACCTTCTGGCACTCTGCCTACCACGGCGAAGTTGCTCCGCTCCCCCACCACGTCATCATTGATTTGGGAGAAATCCAAACCGTGAAAGCCATTCGCATCAAGCCGCGCGACGTGAGCATTCCCGGTTGCATCAAGGACTTCCGCCTCTATGGCCGTCCACAGTTCTTCCTCTACCAATAACCGACCGCACACAAAGCGCCCCCTACAAGCCACACGGCACTGTAGGGGGCGCTACTGCGTTCTGAAAGTTCAAACTACAAACTGCTCATTATTTCGCAACCGACTTCTTAAACGAACGGAGTCCGTAAATCGTAATAATCGCGAAGCACAGGAAAGGAAGAATGAACGACGCGTTCACCGCAGGATGACCCGCTACGCTGCCCTGGTCGATAATCAATCCCTGAAGCGGGGGCATGATAGCGCCACCAACGATGGCCATCACGAGGAATGCAGCGCCGAGCGAAGTGTCTTGCACATCGACATCCTCAAGGGCAATGCCATAAATCGTGGGGAACATGAGCGACATGAAAGCAGAGATGGCTACCAAACAATAAAGCCCCGCCATGCCCACAAAGAGAATGGTGCCCGCCGTGCAAAGCATAGCGCCCACGCCAAAAATGGCAAGGAGTCGACGCGAGTTGACGTACTTCATCAGGAAGGTGCTGATGAATCGGCTACAGAGGAACATCGCCATAGCAAAGATGTTGTAGTTCTGTGCCGTAGCCTTGTTGATACCCAAATTGTCGGCGTACTGAATAATGAAGGTCCACACCATGATTTGCGCTGCCACGTAGAACATCTGCGCTACTACACCTTCGCGATAAATGCTGTTGTGCCACAAACGTCGCAAGGTGTTGAAAGCAGAATCCTGCTTCACGGCTGCCGATGTTTGGGGCATCTTCTTAAACGCAATGATGAGGAACATCAGCACTACGACAACGCCCAACGCTACATAGGGGTCGCGAATTTCAGCAAGGTCGTGCAGACGTATCTCGGCTTTCTCCGCCGCGCTGAGCGTATGGAAGAAAGTTTCGCCTGCCGCGTCGCGACGGTCCGACCAAAGCGCAGGAAGCACAATGAGCGACGCTACCGCCATGCCCGAGAGCGAGCCCATCGGATTGAAGGCCTGTGCCAGATTGAGGCGGCGCGTAGAAGTTTCCTTACTGCCAAGGGAGAGAATAAAGGGGTTGGCTGTCGTTTCGAGGAATGCAAGTCCGAAGGTCAGGATGTAGAGCGACAGGCAAAAGAAGAGGAAGTTCTGCATCGCTGCCGCAGGGATAAAGAGGAATGCGCCCACGGCATAAAGTCCGAGCCCTATGAGAATACCGGTTTTGTAGCTAAACCTGCGGATAAAGAGGGCTGCAGGGATAGCCATCGTTGCATATCCGCCATAGAAGGCGCACTGCACCCACGAAGCCTCGAATGCCGAGAGTTCCATCACCGTTTGAAACGCTGCTACCATGGGATTGGTAATGTCGTTGGCAAACCCCCAGAGCGCAAAGAGCGAGGTGATAAGAACAAAGGTTACGAGGTATTTTTTTTCAACGAGTTTATTCATTGGAAGGATAGTTTAATTAAAAATTTCTAGAGGTTCTAGATACTCTAGATGCTCTAGAGATTCTATACTATTAATACAAGTGGAACATGCGTTCCATGAGTTGCCACTTCTCAGCAGAGGAGAGTCCCTCCTTCACGAGTTGGAATTCAGCCATATAGTCTTCCCACTCAGCCTGTCGGGGCAAGGTGGAGAGACGTGTCATGGCGCTGTCCCAATCAAAGTCGAGGGGCGTTTCGACAATCATAAAGAGGCGCGTACCGAGGATGTAGATTTCCATTTCGAGGATGCCCACTTCGCGAATGCCGGCAATGATTTCCTTCCAGGCATGCTCCTTGCTGTGACGCTTGCGGTATTCTGCAATGAGTTCGGGATTGTCGCGCAAATCAAGGGTTTGGCAATAGCGCTTTACAGGACCGTTGTACTGCTGCACGGGGTAGCCGTTCTGAGGATTTTCCATATTCATAATTTACTTAGCGTTGTCAATTTGAGGTTCAAAAATCTGAGGTGTCACACTGCAGCGAACGATGCTGCGGAGGGCTTCAATGTCACTCACCTCGCCTGCCGCCATCGCCTGTACAAGGATGTTACCCATGGCTGTGGCTTCGACCGGACCTGCCCAAACGGGAATGCCCAGCGCATTGGCTGTAAGCTGATTGAGCAAGGCATTTTGCGAACCGCCACCGATGATGTGCAGGCGCTTCAAAGTCTGAGGCAACATGGGGTTGACGCCCGCGATGGCTTCCTTGTACTTAGCAGCCAAAGACTGGAGCACGCAACGCGTGATTTCCGCCTTCGTCTGCGGCACTGGCTGCGAAGTTTGTTTGCAGTAGTCGCAAATGGCTTGCTCCATCGATGACGGATTCATAAAGGCCGCATCCGCTACGGGGATAAAAGCACTGACAGTTGCCTGCTCGGCTGCGGGGAGGAGTTCGGCAAAGGTTTGCTCCTCGCCACGCTCTTTCCACTCTGCCATCAGGCGCTGCAATATCCAGAGGCCCGTGATGTTCTGCAGGAAACGGATTTTTCCGCCTACACCACCCTCGTTCGTAAACTGCGCAAGGCGCGCTGCTTCGGTAAGGATGGGTTCGGAGAGTTCTACACCCAAGAGCGACCACGTTCCAGAACTCAAGAAAGCAACAACTTCCGACGTGTCGACCGCCGGAACGGCTGCTACTGCCGAAGCCGTGTCGTGCGAACCGACTGCCACCACCTTGACTTCGCCCAGACCGGTTTCTTCTGCGATATCCTTGCGCAATGTGCCACGCATAGTGCCGGGCATCACGATTTCACCAAAGATATGCTTGGGTAAGCCCAACTTCTCAATCGTTTCCCACGACCATGCGCGCTGTCTGGCATCGAGCAATTCGGAAGTTGAGGCGATGCAATATTCATTGTTGGCAACGCCCGTGAGGAAGTAGCTGAAAAGGTCGGGCATAAAGAGCAAGCGGTCGGCAGCCTGCAGTTGAGTAGTGCCCTTCATGCTATAAAGCTGAGCGAGCGTGTTGATTTCCATCACCTGGATGCCGGTCGTAGCGTAATGGTCGGTAGGATTCAGAATTTGCGCCACCTCGTCGGGCACTCCGGCTGTGCGCGCATCTCGGTAGCACACAGGATTGCCGAGCAGATTGCCGTCGCAGTCAATCAGTCCGAAGTCCACGCCCCATGTGTCAATGCCGATACTGGCTACGTCGTAGCCCTTGGCAGCAGCCTTTTTGAGTCCGTCCTTCATGTCGGCAAAGAGGGCAGGGAAATCCCAATACACATGATTGCCCAGGCGCACCTGTCGATTCGGGAAGCGATGTACTTCCTCCATCACGAGTTTGCCGGCATCGAGCCAACCTGCTATCACGCGCCCACTACCACCACCAAAGTCGGCGGCAAGATATACTTTACTCATTATTGTATTATAGGGTTTAGAAAAATCAAGGGCGAAACTATCTTTGAGGCTTTGGGCTTCAGAGATAAATTCACCCTTAAAACTATTTCGTTGATACAATCATTATTGCTGGAGCGGCGTTTTCTTTCCGAGCACGTAAATGTCCAAATCTTCGATTTCCTGAGGCGTAAGTACGCTGTAGTCACCACCACTCTGGATGATGATGCGGCAAGCCATTTCGAAGAACATGGCACGTTCGAAAGCTTGGTCAAAATCCTTACCACAGACAACCTGGCCATGGTTGGTGAGGAGAATGGAGTTGTGGTCCTTCATCGCTTCTACAACAGCCTGTGCCAATTCGGGCGAACCGGGGCGAAGATAAGGAATCACGGGGATTTCGCGTCCCACGTGACAAGGCACTTCGGCTGTTACATTAAAGTTTTCGGGCTTCTTCTTCATGCACGAAACAGCCGTTGCATAAGGCGACTGGAAATGGAGCACCACATTTACGTCAGGACGTTCGCGGAGCACACCGAGGTGGAAACCACTTTCCATTGAAGGCTTCACACCATTGAGCACTTCGCCCGTAGCAACTACGCACTGCGACACTTTCTCTTTCTGAATCGTAGGCACCCAAGAGCCTGTGCCAGAAACAAGGGCTTCGTCGCCAATACGCCAAGATAAATTACCACTACTGCACACGGTAAGACCAGCATCGCCCACACGATGCGCTTGCTTGATAAATTCTTCGATATGGAGATTTGTAATCATAAGGTTATAAGGTTGGAGGTTATTAGGTTGTGAGGTTGTGAGGTTATTAGGTTATTGGGGTATGAGGACTATCCAGACCGCATGGTCCTTAAAACCTTATAACCTCACAACCTAATAACCTTAATACTTACAACACTTTCTTATAAAGTTCAAGAATAATTTCCTTATTTACTTCGCGAGGATTGCCAGGAGTGCAAACATCGGCAGCAGCTGCGTCGGCCAAGCGGTCGAGGTCTTCGGCCTTGATGCCAAGTTCAGTGAGGTGCTGAGGAATACCTACACGAATTGAAAGCGCCTTCACTGCATCAACAGCAGCCTGAGCAGCTTCTTCCTTCGTCATGTCTGACTTATAGACATCCATAGCCTTTGCAATCTGCACATACTTGTCAATAGCTGCGGGCATATTGAATTCCATCACTGTAGGGAGCAACAATGCGTTGGCCACACCGTGAGGAATATCGAAGATTGCACCGAGAGGATGAGCCATGCCGTGAACTACGCCCAAACCAACGTTTGAGAAGGCCATACCTGCAATGTACTGCGCCACCGCCATGCCATCGCGTGCTTCTGCATTTTGGGGCTCATTAACAGCTGTTTCCAGGTGGCGAGCAATCATTTCGATAGCCTTGAGTTCAAACATATCGCTCATTTCCCAAGCGCCCTTGGTGATAAGGCCTTCAATGGCGTGAGTGAGTGCGTCGAGACCTGTTGCAGCAGTGAGGCTCTTGGGTAATGTGTACATCAATTCAGCATCCACAATCACCATAACAGGAATGTCGTTAGGGTCAACACACACCATCTTCTTTTCATTTGCCTCGTCGGTAATCACATAGTTGATGGTTACCTCTGCAGCAGTTCCAGCTGTTGTGGGGAGTGCGATGATGGGCACAGACTTATTCTTTGTGTCTGCCACACCCTCAAGCGAAACAACATCAGCAAATTCTGGATTGTTTGTAATAATTCCCACTGCCTTTGCAGTATCCATTGAAGAGCCACCACCAATAGCAAGGATAAAGTCTGCTCCCGAAGCCGCAAATGCAGCAACACCGGCTTTTACGTTAGCCACCGTAGGATTGGGCTTGATGTCGCTAAATATTTCGTAGGGGATATTGGCTGCTTCCAATACTTTAAGCACTTTATCAGCAACGCCAAACTTGATAAGGTCCTTATCTGTTGCTACAAAAGCTTTCTTAAAACCTAAGCGTGCAATTTCCTGGGGCAACACTTCGCGTGAGCCAGGACCAAAATATGATACTTCGTTAAGAATAAAACGTCTTGTCATAGATATTTTAGGTTATGAAGTTATAAGGTTATGAGGTTTTTAGGTTTTAGGTTATGAGGTTGTACGGTTATAAGGTTATGAGGTTGCAAAGCGACACAACTCGCACGGTCCTCAAAACCTTATAACCTCAAACCTTACAACCTTAAAGTTTATTTATAAACAGGTCCGTAAGTCTGGCAAGCACGATAGTCTGCGCCTTCCTTATCCATACCGAATGCATTCCACGCTGCGGGGCGGAAGATTGCGTCTTCGGGTACATTGTGCATACATACGGGGATGCGGAGCATAGAGCAGAGTGTAATCAAATCAGCACCGATGTGTCCATAGCTGATAGCACCGTGGTTGGCTCCCCAGTTGTTCATCACAGAATACACATCCTTGAAGGGCGCCTTAGTTTCATCCAAGCGAGGCACGAACCAAGTTGTGGGCCAAGTGGGGTCAGTACGCATATTGAGTACTTCGTGAATTTCGGGATCTACGTCGGCTGTCCAACCTTCAGCAATCTGGAGCACAGGACCCAAGCCCTTCACCAGATTGAGGCGGCTCATTGTCACAGGCATTCCGCCCTTAGAAAGGAAGTTGGACGAGAAACCACCACCACGGAAGTAGTCGCGGTCGGCAGGCATCCAGTTTGTATTCTTCAAGCAAGCCTCAGCATCGGCATCGGTCATTTCCCAACAGGGCTTCATGCAGGGTTCACCCGCTGCATTTGTGCTCGCACCGGTTGCGTCGAGCGTAGTAGCGCCAGAGTTGATGAGGTGAATCATACCGCCCGCAGCGAGTCCTGTGAGTTCCTTACCCGTAACGCGCTTCACGGCTTCGGGGCTCCAATAAGTACGCACGTCTGAGAACATCTGTCCGCAACCTGTAAGCAGATTACCAAAGAGCATTGCTACAGCGTTGCAAGCATCATTTTCCGTAGCTACTGTGTAAGCCTTGCGAATGCCGTTCCAGTCGAATGTAGAGCACATCAAGGCTTCCGTAAAGTCGCCATTGGGTTTCCAGTCTGTCCACTGGCGCTGACCCTGGAAGCCTGCAGCAATCGCATTGTGACCGATGGCTTCTTCAAGGAATCCCATTTCGCGAAGTTTGGGGTTACCCTGCATGAGGTCGCGCACGATGAGCGTCATCTTCACCACGAATTCCCAGTCAGCATCCTTACCCGCACGGTCCTTCTGCTTTTCGGGGCGGTTCTTGTCCCAACCTTCGTTCACCTTGCAGTATTTTTCAGTCCATGCCATAGCCTTGGCATATTCTTCGTGGTCGTAAATACCTTCTTCCATGCGACGAAGAATTTCTGTTTCATCCACACTTTCGTTGCGCATGCCCAAATATTCCTGGAAGAAGTTTTGATCTACGATACTACCTGCGATACCCATACACTGGCTACCGATAGAGAGGTAACTTTCGCCACGCATTGTAGCAACAGCCAAGGCTGCACGTGCCCAGCGCAGAATCTTTTCGGCTACGTCAGCGGGAATGCTGTTGTCTGTAATATCCTGCACGTCATGGCCATAGATACCGAAGGCAGGAAGCCCCTTCTGAGCATGACCCGCCAAAACTGCTGCGAGATACACCGCACCAGGACGTTCCGTACCATTGAATCCCCAAACAGCCTTTGGCCAGTGAGGATGCATATCCATGGTTTCTGAGCCGTAGCACCAGCATGAAGTCACACTGATAGTAGCGCCAACACCTTCGCGTTCAAACTTTGCTTGACAAGCAGCAGTTTCAGCTACACGACCAATTGTGCCGTCTGCAATTACGCATTCTACAGGTGTGCCGTCAGCATGGCGCACGTTTGCCGAAATCAATTCAGCCACCGCCTTTGCCAACGACATTGTTTTTTCTTCCAAACTTTCGCGCACACCACCCTGACGTCCGTCGATAGTGGGGCGAATACCAATTTTAGGGTATTTACTCATAACTATCAGATTTTAAGAATTAATATTTTTAAATATAGACTTTACAAAGTAACACCTTTTTCTTGAAATAATAAAAAAAATAACGAATAAGTTTGCACAATAACAAAATTATTGCGCAAAACGCAGTGCTTTGGAACTGCAAACGACACGTCCAACATTCACCTTAACTAAATAATAACTACCCACGAATCCTACCCTTGTTTGCAATTTTGATGATAAATATTCCACGCCTGCAATTTTTATACCATTTCTTACATCGAACGCACGAAGATGTATTTTTTATGACCGTCGTATTGCTACGACAGTTAAAAAAACATTTTTTGTGACCGTCGGACGGCTACGACAGTTAGAAAAACACTTTTTGCGACCGTCGGACGGCTACGACAGTTAGAAAAACACTTTTTGTGACCGTCGGACAGCTACGACAGTTAAAAAAACATTTTTTGCGACCGTCGGACGGCTACGACAGTTAAAAAAACATTTTTTGCGACCGCCGGACGGCTACGACAGTTAGAAAAACACTTTTTGCGACCGTCGGACGGCTACGACAGTTAAAAAAACACTTTTTGTGACCATCGGACGGCTACGACAATTAAAGATTCATTTCACACCTATTTATTTCTAATGTCAAACTCGCTTTAACAAAACAAACGAATACGCCAGAAAAAGCCTTTCACAAAACTTTAAAGACTCTTCAACAATCAGCAACACAACTTTTTATAAAAAATAATTACTCAAAACTTGCAGTATCTTAGAAAAGTTGTATTTTTGCGCCCATTAATTCTACAAATATTCATAAACACATTATTTAATATGTACTGGACACTTGAATTGGCCTCTAAGCTCGAAGACGCACCATGGCCAGCAACCAAAGACGAACTCATTGACTATGCTACACGCTCGGGAGCTCCTCTCGAAGTTATCGAAAACCTTCAGGAATTGGAAGACGAAGGCGAACTCTTTGAAACCATCGAAGATGTATGGCCCGACTATCCTGACAAGGAAGACTTCCTCTTCAACGAAGATGAGTATTAAGAGGTTGATAAAGGTTAAACACACAAATATCAACGATTTACAATGACCGATTGGGCAGTCCAGTCGGTCTTTTTTTGCCTAAATACTGCCCGAATACTGCCCGAAATTGAGCAATACTACCCGAATACTACCCTGAAACTATTACCCAATCCTCCTAAAAATAAGAGTAGTAAGTGAGGGACGAGAGACTACCCGAACACTACCCTGACGCTCTACAAGGCACTTTTTGCCCAAATTGAGCGAACTCCCCAAACCGCTCATTGAAGCCAGAAACTACCCGTTAATTTTCTGCTTTCACTACCCTGAAAAAGAAAAAGGACAAAACCGAAGTTTTGTCCTTAATTTAATCCAACCTAACATTGAGTTTGTCTCCAACCACTTCTGCAATCGTGTTCGGCAGCAATGTCGCATACACCTTCTCCGTCACCAATGTAGAAGCGTGTCCCAGCATTGAAGATGTGGTCTTAATATCAACACCTCCGTTGAGTGCCATCATTGAAAATGTATGCCTACCGAGATGAATATGAAGATTGAAAGGTAGTCCCATCTTATCACCTATACTGCGAAGCGACTGATTGATAGTTCTGGTCTTTGCACCCTTCATCTTCTTAAAAGCAGCCTCATCGCTTAAATCATAACCAGAAGGCAATAGTCCAAACACAAACTCTTCGTGTTTATCTTTCCACCTCTCCAAAATCTCTCTTGAAGTCTCATTCAACGGGATATAGAGCATTTTTGCGTTGCGAGTATGACCTTTATACTGCATATGCGAAATCATACCTTTATCCATATCAACCTCGCTCCATTTAAGACTTACCAAATCACTTACACGCAAACCTGTGAATGACGAGAAAAGAAACATATCAGCAAACTC
>JAFOWI010000250.1 GCA_017425985.1 Bacteroidaceae bacterium
GCGTTGAGGTCCTTAATCATTTCTTCGTCGCAACCCTTTGCAACGCCGAGTTCGTGCTCTGTTTCGAAAGCGAGACCTGCTGACTCATCTACTTCCTTAAACTTATTTGCGGGCACACGGCACTGGGGGCACTTTTCGGGAGCTGTTTCACCTTCATGAACATAACCACATACTGTACAGATAAACTTCTTTTTCATAGGATTCAAAATTGTTAGTTGTTTGATTAGTTTTATTGTTTGACAATGCAAAGAAACGAACATTTTCTTGATATACCAAATTTATTTCCTAAAAAGTTACATATACAAAATCTATCAAGAAATCGATTTTATAAATATAAATTCAAATTTGCTTGGGCGGAGTCGGTGTACGTTCGGGTAATGTATTAACTTTGTGGAACTTATCGTAACGAATCTTATTTAACCGCAGAACGCTATATGAAAAAAGTGCGCATTACCGTAGTCCGCGCCGTGAGCCACTCGGACCTGATTGAGCAATACGAAAATCCCATTGAGCATGCGTGCGACATGCGCGTGGGGCAGGTGTTTATAGCCAACGGTTGGGAGCGGCCGGAGGGGTTGTGCCTCAGTGCGTGGGAGTCGATGTCGGCTTTTGTCATGACGCTGGCGCATGGCGGCACTCATATATATAATGGGTGGATGAAGAATCCGCGCTCGGCAATGATTTCGTGCAACGATGGTTTTCGCCCTGTGAGTTTTTTGCTTGAAGCACTCGATGAGGAAGCAACTACGTAGGCTACGAAAAAAAGGGAATCCCGCAGGATTCCCTTTTTCTGTGAGGCGAAGCGTTCGAAGATCGGATCTGAAATGTTTGTAGCGCTCTTGCGTGGTCGGTTCCTAAGCTTTCAGCGCAAGCCGGGCGGTTCGAATGCCTCTTTCCTCGGATTTACTTGATAAGATTCTTACCCGTCATTTCAGCAGGCTGTTCGAGGCCCATGATGTGAAGGATAGAGGGCGCAACGTCTGCGAGCACGCCGTCTTCAACCTTAGCGTCCTTGTTTTCTGTAACGTAGATGAAGGGCACGGGGTTGAGCGAGTGAGCTGTGTTGGGCGTTCCGTCGGGGTTGAGTTCGTTGTCCGCGTTGCCGTGGTCAGCTATGATAATGGTTTCGTAGCCCATCGCCTTTGCAGCCTCAACAGTTTCGGCTACGCAAGCGTCAACTGCCTTCACTGCCTTCTCAACAGCTTCGTAGATACCGGTGTGGCCCACCATGTCGCAGTTTGCAAAGTTTACAACGATGAAGTCGTACTTGTCTTCCTTGATTGCAGCAACGAGCTTGTCCTTCACTTCGTAAGCCGACATCTCGGGTTGGAGGTCGTAAGTAGCCACCTTGGGCGACGCAACGAGGATGCGGTCTTCGCCTTCGTAGGGCGCTTCGCCACCACCGTTGAAGAAGAAGGTCACGTGAGCATACTTTTCAGTTTCGGCAGTGTGGAGCTGCTTCAAGCCCTTGCTTGCGATGTATTCGCCGAGCGTGTTTGTCACGTTTTCCTTGGGGAAGAGGATGTGTACGTTCTTGAATGAAGCGTCGTAGGGCGTCATGCAGTAGAACTGGATGCCGGGAATGGTCTTCATGCCTGCTTCGGGCATGTCCTGCTGAGAGAGTACGATGGTGAGCTCCTTGGCGCGGTCGTTGCGGTAGTTGAAGAAGATGACAACGTCGCCTTCCTGGATGGTTCCGTCAACGTTGGCGTTGTTGATGGGGAGTACGAATTCGTCGGTAACGTCGGCATCGTAGCTTTCCTGCATAGCCTGTACCATGTCGGTAGCCTGCTTGCCCTTACCTTCTACGAGGAGGTCGTAAGCTTCCTTGACGCGTTCCCAACGCTTGTCGCGGTCCATTGCGTAGAAGCGGCCCACGATTGAAGCGATTGCAGCTCCGTTGGCGTTGCAAACGTCCTGCAACTGCTGGATGAAGCCCTTGCCACTCTTGGGGTCGGTGTCGCGACCGTCCATGAAGCAGTGAACGAATGTGTTAGCTTCAACGCCATATTCCTTAGCTACTTCGATGAGCTTGAAGAGGTGGTCGAGTGAAGAGTGTACACCTCCGTTTGAAGTCAAGCCCATGAGGTGAAGGCGCTTGCCGTTTTGCTTAGCATATTCGTAGGCTGAAACGATTTCGGGGTTCTTTGTGATAGAGCCGTCAGCGCATGCGCGGTTGATTTTCACAAGGTCCTGGTAAACGATGCGGCCTGCACCAATATTGAGGTGACCTACTTCAGAGTTACCCATCTGACCATCGGGCAAACCAACGTTTTCGCCTGATGCCTGGAGCTGAGAGTGGGGATAGTTAGCGAAGAGTGAGTCCATGTAGGGCGTTTCTGTCTGGAAGATAACGTCGCCCTTGCCTTGATTACCGAGACCGTAGCCATCGAGAATCATCAATAATGCTTTCTTAGCCATAAGTATTATTTTATTAAATGAGTAGTCGGGATTTAGGGATTAGCGCACAGCGATACATTCGATTTCTACAAGTGCATTCTTGGGCAATGTCTTCACTGCTACGGCAGAGCGAGCGGGGCATACGCCGGGGAAGAACTCTGCATAAACGCTGTTCATGTCGGCAAAGTCTGCCATATCAGCGAGGAAGACGGTTGTCTTCACCACGTTGTCCATTGTGAGGCCAACTTCTGCAAGGATGTTTTGCATGTTCGTGAGCGACTGGCGCGTGAGTTCCTTTACGCCGCCCTGTGCAAACTCGCCCGTTGCGGGGTCGATGGGGAGCTGTCCTGAAACAAACACGATGCCGTTGGCTTCGATTGCCTGGCTGTAGGGTCCGATGGCTGCGGGAGCCTTGGAGGTTGCGATTTGAGTTTTCATATTTGGAATATATTTTATTATTGTTGAGGTTGTAAGCGCCGTAGCGGTTGCAGGCGCTACGGTGCCTGCGGTGGGGTTACTTAAGGAAGTCGTCAAAGTAGCGAGTGATACGTTCGTGAAGGTGAACCATGTCCTTGCCCATCATGTTGTGACCCTGGCCGGGATAAACGAAGTAGTCGGGCTGAGTACCTGCGTCGGCAGCAGCGCGGAGGAACGACATGCTGTGCTGGAGCACGCAAGTGGGGTCGTTGTAACCCACGATAATCTGGAGTCTGCCCTTGAGGTTGCCGGCTTTCTTGAGGAGGTTAGAGCCTTCGTAGCCTTCGGGGTTTTCTTCGGGTGTATCCATGTAGCGTTCGCCATACATTACTTCGTAGAGGCTCCAGTCGATTACAGGACCACCTGCTACGCCAGCTTTGAATACGTCGGGATATGAGCACATGAGGTTTGTGGTCATGAATCCGCCAAACGACCATCCGTGTACGCCCAAGCGAGTTTCGTCAACGTAGGGGAGTGACTTGAGGAAGTCCACACCACGCATCTGGTCCTGCATTTCAATAACGCCGAGCTGGCGGTGTGTGCAGTTTTCGAATGCAAGTCCGCGATACTGAGAGCCGCGATTGTCAACGATGAAGAGGAGGTAGCCCTTCTGAGCCATATATACTTCCCAGGGGCGTGCGGCATAGTTCCAGCTACCGTTGACATTGTGCGCGTGAGGTCCGCCATAGACGTAAACCACAGTGGGATATTTCTTCGTGGGGTCGAAGTTCACGGGCTTCACCATGCGGTAGTAGAGGTCGGTGCTGTCGTCGGCTGCCTTAATGGTGCCGCAAGAGAACTCGGGTACGTTGTAGCCCACCCAAGGTGAGGGAGCTGTTTGCATACGCTGAGGCTCTGGCTTTGTTGTGCTGACAAGGTCAATGCAACGGTATGTATCGGGAGCACTCCATGAGTCAACGAGGTATGTGCCCGAAGCTGAGAGCGAAGCGCGGTGTACGCCCTGGCCGTTGTCGAGGCGCAACATTTTCTGGGTCTTGACATTGACGCTGTAAAGGTTGTGGCAGATGGGTGAATCTGCGTTGGCCTTGAAAATGAGGCTCTTATCCTTCGTGTTGAATCCGATGAAGTCAATCACTTCGAAGTTGCCCTTCGTGAGTTGTGCGAGTTCCTTGCCCGTAGTGTCGAAGAGGTAGAAGTGGTTGTAGCCGTCGCGGCGCGATTGATAGATGAACTTCGAGTTATCCCAAGGGAGGAACACGATAGGATTCATTGGCTCAACATAACGGGGGTGCGTTTCTGTGTAGAGTACGCCCTTGCGCTCACCCGTTTCGGCATCGTAAGCCACGAGTTCGGCTTTGTCCTGCGAGCGGGGCACTTCGATGACGTAGAGCGTAGTTTCGTCGGGACTCCATGCGATGTTTGTGAAGTAGCGGTTGGTGGCGTCGCCCGTTTTGAGGTAAACGGTCTTCGTAGCTTTGAGCGAGTAGATACCAACGCTCACTACGTGGCTGGTCATGCCTGCCATAGGATATTTTTCGGGCGCGAGGGTTGCTACGCGTGTTGAGTTATCCACGAGGGGGAAGTCTGTCACCATGCTTTGGTCCATGCGGTAGAAGGCGAGCTTGTTTCCCTTGGGGCTCCAGAACGTTCCTTTGTGAATGCCAAACTCGTCGCGGTGTACGCTCTCGCCGTAAAGCAAGTCGCGCGAGCCGTCGGTCGAAATTTGGTGCATCATGCCTTCAGCGTCTGTGATGAAGAGGTTGAAGTTCTTCACGTAAGCCTGAGCTTTCGCTGCGTTGCTGAAGTCTTTGAGGCTTGCGCCCTTCTCCAACTCCTGGCTCCATGCCACTTTTTTGGCTTTCCAGTCGTAGAGCACGTTGCACTTGTTTGTGCGGATGAATGCGAGCGTAGCTTCGCCGTCGGGAAAACTCACGTTCAGCAGGTGGTGCACCTTGCCGTACGTCGTTTCGTCCACGGCTGCCTTTACTTCGTCGAGCGTAAAGAGCGTAGCGTGAGGTTCGGCAGTGAGCTTACCTTTCTTGTCGGTGCGCACGCATACTTCGTCCGTCTTCAGTTCGAGCAGGCAGTCGCCCCACCATGCGGTGTAGATGTTCTTGGGCTGTAAGTTCCAGTAATTCGAACCGCCCCACATGAGGTCGTCGAGGGTGAAGCTCTTTAATTGTGCCATCATGGAGATAGGTAGGAGCATCATTGCTGCTGCGAGCATCGCTCCCTTAAATAGGTGTTTAAACATATCGTATCCTGATAAAATCTGTGCTTGAAAACTACTTTTGTCCGAACTTTCTCTGCGTGGGCTTTCCTGCAGGGCGATTTCCGCCAAATGTCTTTGCTCCGAAGTTTTTGCGATCGCGGTCGAAGGGCTTGCCGCCTTCCTTACGGTCGTAGGGTTTACGTTCGCGGTCAGAGTTTTTGCGTTCGCGGTCAAACTTCTTGCGGTCAGCGCTGAATGGCTTACGGTCGCGGCTGAACGTTTTGCGTTCGCGCTGCTCAGAGCCTTGTTCTTCGTCGGCTTCTCTCATGCGTCGGCGCTCCAAAGCTCCCTGGTTCTTCACGAAATCGAGGTGTCTGCGCTTGAGCAGTTCGTATTTAGGGTCGTAATCGTCGTCGCGCTCAACGGCACGCGGACGGTCGTTGAACTCTCCGCGGTCGCGCTTGAAGCGGCGTTTTTCGCCCATCATGCGGAGTTCCGACTCGGTCTTCACTTCGCCTCCTTCGGCGCGGAAGTCCTTCATCTTGCCGTCGAAGATGACGTACTTACGCAGTTCGCAGTCGAGCGAACCGTTGTAGAGCGGAGTCTTGAGCGAGGGGCGCATGCCGATTTCGCGGAAGAGGTCCTCCTTATAACTGATGACGTGTGCCTCGCCTCCCTGGAAGTTGTGCTTAAGCTGCTTGCCCAGTTCGCGATAGATGTCGTAGAGGTCTTCGGGTTTGAGGCGTTCGCCGTAAGGAGGGTTGGTTATCATGATAGCCTTCTGCTCGGGCTGCTGGAAGTCGCGGATGTCGCGCTGTTCTATCTCCACGATGTCGGCAACGCCGGCATTCTTGGCATTGGCGCGTGCTGACTCTACGGCATGGTGGTTGAGGTCGAAACCATAGAGCTTGTAGTCGAAGTCGCATTCGGCGGAGTCGTCGTTGTAGATGCGTTCGAAGAGGTCGGCATCGAAGTCTGCCCACTTCTCAAAGCCATATTCTTTGCGGAATACGCCGGGGTAGATGTTGCGTGCCATGAGGGCGGCTTCGATGAGGATGGTGCCCGAGCCGCAGAAGGGATCGACAAAATCGCTCTTCATGTCCCAGCCCGAAAGTTTGATGAGGCCTGCCGCCAACACTTCGTTGATGGGCGCTTCTACGCTTGCCACGCGATAACCTCTGAGGTGCAGACTTTCGCCCGATGAGTCGAGCGAGAGGGTAGCCACGTCGGCTGCGATGTGCATGTTGAGGCGGATGTCGGGGTTTGAGATGCTGATGTTGGGGCGGTCGCCTGTCGTGTCGCGGAAGTAGTCAACGATGGCGTCCTTCACCTTGTATGCCACAAACTTTGAGTGGCGGAATTCTTCGGAGAACACTACGGTGTCCACCGCGAATGTCGTGTCGTTGTTTAAGTATTCTGACCAATCAATGCTGCGCACGGCTTCATATACATCTTCGGCGCTCGTAGCTTTGAAATGCTTGATGGGTTTAAGGATGCGCACTGCCGTACGTAGGCAGAAGTTTGCACGATACATCATTTCCTTGTCGCCTGTGAACGAAACCATACGGCGACCAATCTGCACGTTGTCGGCACCTAGCTCAATCAATTCTTGAGCCAACACCGCTTCAAGACCCTGAAAAGTCTTGGCAATGAGTTCAAATTGCATGTAGTTTTATCGAATTTTGGCGCTATCCTCAGGCGAAAATCAGAGCTTCCCGAAAGGCATAGCGCAGATATAGTATTCAGAAAGCAAAGTTACGCTTTTTTCGTGGGATTATGGGCGAATCGAGCGGACAAAATAAAAAGTTTGTCCTGCCAAAACTACTTTTGTAGCAACCGGCAGGACAAACTTTGCGCAATTTGAAAGTCGGACTTCCACTTAGCCGCCCTTAGCGCCCTGTGATGAAGCGCAGAAGTCGGGGGCAGATTTTCTGAAGCAAGGCGTAGCAGAGCAGGCAGCAACCTATGATGAGCGCAGGCAGCAGGAAGTAGCGCAGCAGGTGCGCCCATGCTGCGTCCCACGGCACGATGGTTTCGGAAACCTTGATGCAAAGTCGCAATACGAGCACGCTGTGTAGCGCGTAGATAAAGAAACTGCTGCCCGACAGCAAGCGTGGCATCTTCCATCCGCGACTTACGCAATCCGCCGCCCAACGAAAGAGCACCGGAATCGCAGCAATGATGAAAAACGGCATCAGTATGAAGCCCACTCGTGTGTTTCCGCCGTTGTAATATACGGCGAAGGGAAGAAGTGCTAACGCTATCATTCCCAATAGCTTTGACCATCGGTGCATTGACTCGATCAGGTTAGCGCCGTGGATGCTGAAATAAGCGCCGAGCGCAAAGAAGAACACGCCCGTAATGCTGATTGCACCCAGCGAATGCGGCACTTGGCTCACGTAGCACAGTCCGAGCAACAACAAGCCCCAATGGCGTGTGTAGCGAACGTAGTAATAGACGAGTGGCGAGGCGAGCGAGATGCAAATTAGGTCGCGCAGAAACCATAGCGGTGCGTTCGTGGGACCCGAACGAACGACAGCCTCGCCCACCCAGTTGACGGACTGAAATCCCCATTGCTCGTAGTCCCACAGCCAGTTTACGGCGGTGCATTGACTCAGGAACGTAGGGTCGCCCATGCCGGGGAACCAATTTCCCATCCAGCATCCGCCGAGGCGTACCGCCAGGCTGAGCAGATTCCACGCCACATAGGGGATGAGCAGCGTGTGGATACGGCGCACCGTCTTGTGTCGATAAGTTTGCAGGTCCCACTTCTTCAGGTTCAGGAAGTAGAGAAACCCGGAAATCAGGAAGAAGCAGGGCACAGCCGTGTGTGTCAGCACGTTGGAGCAGGCGATTCTGACCATGTTGAAGAAGTCCATCGCTCCGAAGTCTGCATAGTTGGGCAGCGCAAAGGGCGGAGTGCCCAGCGAGTGGATGAATACCACAAACACCGTGAGCGGAAATCGCAGCATTTCAATGGTTTTCGACTGCAAGTCGGCGGCGGTGAGTGGAGTGGAAAATGTTGTGCTCATTACGTTGAATATCGTTGAAAGCTCGTGCGCGGCAGGCGTAGCGAGGGCGCACGTCTTGATGTTGAGAGCACAAAATTACGCTTTTTACTTTGATTTACGAGCGTCTTCAGCGCTGAAACATTGCTTGCACTGCCACAAAGCTATGCCAAACCATGCGATGCAGAGTGCTATGATGGCGATGTTGCCGGCAAAGCTGCAGAAGGTGAGCAGCGCTGCGCCCTGAACGTGGAGCAGGTGGCGGGTCTGAGCAGTTGAGAGCTGCTGTTCGAGCACTTCGCTGTAGAGCTGAGTGAGGAAGTCAATGCTGAACGATTTTGTACAGGTTGAAGTAGTAGTTGTTGTGTGTTCTGAAGTAATGCTAAACTTGTTCATAAAGCTGAGATTTAAGATTTACGGTGCAAAGTTCAGCCAGAATTTTGACACCTGGTGACAAAATCGATTTTCAAATGTTAAAATTTCACCGAAAAATGACTTTTTTTGCCAAAAAACGCATTTTTTTCTCTCACGCACGCAAATTGTGGGCAATTCGCCCCGAATCGCGGACATTTAAATCGCAAGCGCTTGTTCCTTCATCCGCGGTGCAATTCATTATGCTGTTCTGATGTGCGAACCGGCACAATGTGGTGCCTACTGCATCCGAGGAGTTTTTTTCGGTAAACTTGCTCCGTCCACGTACGTTTTTCGGACAAAATTGCCCGACCGGATTTGTTAACATTTATTCACATTTCGAAGCTCAAAAAATCTTTGTCCTATTTTGCGGAATCTTTGTTCTTTTTCGGAAGTCGGCTTTTTTTGCTCAAAAATGGGCGTTTTTACCCCCTGAATGCGCCCGAAAATTCACAACATCGGAGGTCGTAAAAACAACATCGGACTTTGTTTTAACAACATCAAAGCTTGTTTTAACAACCTTTGAGCTTGTTTTTGCCCGTTTTGGGCCAAAAAAAGGGAGGAACTGCGTAGTTCCTCCCTTGTAATACAAAGTTACAACAAAATTTGACGAAATCCAAATTTGTTAATAGATGTTAATTTAACATACGTTAACAAATTTACGGAGGTTTTGTAATCTGTACTTGACGAAAATGCTCGTTATACACAACTCTGACACCGTCCGACAAAACTCAACGGCTGCCTTGCTTTGATGCTTAATTCGTGTAATGTTATCCTCATACGAGGTTGCGTGTGCAGCAGAATTTTTAGTTCTGTATTGCATTGGCTGACATCGCATGGGGGTAAGCTGTGTTTGCTGCAGCTCTCGGGGATGTTTTCCGAGGTACATTGTGTAGAGCTGCCGTTGCGCGCAGCGTGTGCTTACGATAAAGCCCGGAACGAGCAATCTGCATGCTGCGTTCCGGGCTTTAAATATATATATTGAGTGCGGACACGTTCGTAGGCCGCATCTCATGTTGTTGGCGCTACATGTTGCGCTTCACGTCCTTAGTTTCGTCGAAGCCGGTTGAGAAGTTGTTGTTCTTAATCTTCACGTTGATGGCGCGTTCGAGGAGGAAGCGGTGCTTGTTCCAGTGGAAGGGGCGGAAGTCTTCGTTCTGCACTACGGTATTGTTCTTGAACGTGAGCCCATCGATGGACTTGGCATAAACGATGGGGGCATCGAAGGTTTCGAAGTAGTTGTCCTTAATCACAACGCCACCGCCCTTGCCGCCGTGGAAGTACTTCTTCTGCGCAGCGAGGTTGGGGATTTCGGGATAGATGGAGATGACCGCATTTGTGAACTGGAACATGCTCGTCAGTGCGTTGATGAACTTGTTGTTGCGGATGACGACGTTGCGGCATGCGCCTGTTTCGAACCAACCGTTGCAGTCGCCGCAAAGAAGGATGGCTGTGCCCGAAGTGTGGTCGAAGAGGTTGCGCTCAACAACTACTTTCTTGGGCGTGCTGAAGAGGGCGCCGCGTGCGCGGTTGTTGCGGATGATGTTGTCGGCGAAGTACACCTTCGGTGCCCATTCGAGGTTTTCGATGCCGTATTCGCCGTTGGCAATATCTGCTGCCACGGGCTTCTTAAGGCGGATTTTGAATTCCTTGGCTCCGTCGAGCTGAGGCTTGTCGTAGGGTTCGATGTCTTCGATGCTGTTGGCTTCGGTAATTTCCATCGTAGTGGAGTTGACAAACTGCACCTTGTCGTCCTCGCCACCCCAGTAGAAGCCGTAGGCCTGTCCGTGCATGTAGCGACCCACGATGGTGTAGTCGTCAAGGCGCTTGACGATGCGCAGATAAGTGCCGTGAACGTTGATAGCGTCGTCCATCATGCCTTCGTAAAGGCCGCCGACCGATGTAATTTTGCCTTTGCAGCCCGAGAAGTGGGTGGCATCCGCCTGCGTGGTGAAGTAGCGGTCGCTACCTTCGCGAATGGCTACGTTGAAGTTTTTGAGCGTGATGTCTTCGCAGATTTGTGCGAGGAGTCCCATGCCTTCGGCGTAGTGAACGTTGATGTTTTCGAGCGTAGTGTCGTCGTTGTCATAGAGGAAGATGCCCGGAGTGGGGCGTGCGTAGGAGCGCATGGCGATGACTGTGCCGGGTTTGAGGCGAGCGTCGCGCCAGGGAGCGCGGATGATGCCGGGCGACACTTCGGTCACGTTGCTCGTGCCGAGTCCGATGTCGCTTGTGCTATAAACTACGCGCTTCGTGTCGCCTTCGAAAGCGATGCCCCATGAGGGTTGCAACTT
Organism: Bacteroidaceae bacterium; assembly: GCA_017425985.1. Classification (GTDB taxonomy): domain Bacteria; phylum Bacteroidota; class Bacteroidia; order Bacteroidales; family Bacteroidaceae; genus Alloprevotella. Next base: position 10,764 of record JAFOWI010000250.1, read on the forward strand.
CCAGTTTTCGCCGTGCACAGTGAAGCGTCCGTTTTCGATGGTGTAGCGTGCGTAGGGTGCTACTTCGTAGGTGATAGTGCCTTGTTCGACATCGTTTTCAAGCACCTTGACCTGTGTAATCTGCGGGATGCGCGTATCGACAGAGAGGTTCTTGATGGTGCAGTCGTTGCAATCGAGCATAGCGATGGGGAGCATGCGTCCGTTCATGTGGATGGAAGCTCCGCCGCCATCGAGCGTGAAGTTTTCCATGTCCTCAATGATGATGGCCACGTGCTTGGGGTTGTCCTGGTCGTGGTTGCTGACGTAGAGCTCGCGCACGTTGGCTTTGTCGTAGAAGAAGTCGTAGTCGCCCGCTTCGAGACGCAGCACGGCAGCCTTGTCGTCGGCTTCGGTCTTAATCTTGCTGAGCGCATTGGCAAAGGCCTGAGTCATGTCCTTGCCGGTGTTGGGTACGATGCCAAAGTCCTTGGCTTGGTAAACGCGTTGGCCCCATGCGAAAGTTGTGTAAAGCATGGTGGCTGCAACGAAAACAAAGTGTTTCATCATGGTGATAACAGTTAATGTGAAAATTCTAAGTAATAAATGTTTGGTTGATAGCAGAGTTGTATGCCGGGCTGTGCCTATGGTTGATGTTGCCGGAGTTAGGGTAAGCTCAGGCTGTCGCGCAACACGAGTCGCGCTTCGGGGCCCATATTGAAGAGCAGGTCGAAGATGCTGAGGTTGGGCTGGAACCCATGTTTGTGGGCAAACACCTGATAGTAGGGCACGGATTTGAATCGAGGATCGTGGTCCGTCGCGTGTTTGGGCGAGATGACTTGTCGCAGGTCGAGCGTGTCGGCGTCGGGCGTAGCCTTGTAGGCATGGGTGCGCACGAAGCGTGGTTCTAAGTCGAGTGCTGTGAGCACGGTGCGCTGCAAACCTTCGTTGAAGTCGGCAAGAAACTCGATGGGCTGCTCATAGAAGGGGCGCAAGTCGTCGGCATAGTAGTCGAAGAACGGACTACGCTCGTAGTTGCTGAGCAGGGCGTTCCAGTGGAGGTGGCGCCAGTTGCCGTGGTCGGAGATACGTATGTCGCGCATCTGCGACTTGCCATTCTGAGGCTTGATGATGGGCACTGTCAGCGCCTGCACTCCGTTGGCGCCTGCTACGAGGCAACGGTTGCGATAGGTTTGCTTCGCATAGTTGTCGCAGACTTCCACCTGTGCTTCGGGACAGGCGTAGAGGTAGGCGTAGTATTGCACGGGCGCAAGGTAAGCCGAGGGGAGGATGATGTTTCTCATTCGATAGTCAGGAATAAGCGGTCGAGACGCAGCGTTCCGTCCTTCATGCCGTAGCTCACGCAGAACGGAGCGCCCAGCATAGAGCGGAGCGGAATCATGCCGTAGGTCGTGGCGTTCGTGGCGAGCCAGTAGTAGTCGTTGAGGAAGGCTACCGTCTTGACTTTGCGCCCGTCGATGAGGAGTTCGCCGTTTTCGCGATACGTAACGAAGGCGCGCTCCAGGCGGAGGAGGTGCCAATAGATGCGGGCGTTGTAGGGAGTCACCTGCATGTCCTTTCCCTTGGAGGGTACAACGATTGGATGGTCGGCAGGACCGGTGGCCGTCGGAGCTATCTTGCCGCTTGCGGGTTGGTACCACAGCGTGTCGCCCGGCAGGGCCGTACATGCCGCGAAGCACACGGGGTGGTCGGGCATCAAGGGGTGTTCGAACACGATTTTATCGCCGAGCTTTGGCGGGCGTGCATTGCTGTAAGCCAGTTTGTTGACGAGGATGCGGTCTCCGGGATGGATGCCCCATTCAATGAGTGCTCCGTCCGACGCGTATTGCGTGAGCACAAAGCTACGCACGAGCAGTAGCAGGGTGGCTGCTACGACTACGGGGAGGATGTAAACACGAAATACGGTTTTCATGGAGATGAAGTTTGGAGACCGGCGGACTTCGGCGTCCGGAGGTCTGACTTAAAATTCTGTTTTAAAAAGGCGTTCCCAACGAATCTTTCCGGAGAAGAGACCATAGTCGGGGTCGAGCGAGAGCCATACGAAGAGCGGCTTGCCAACGATGTGGTCCTCGGGCACAAAGCCCCATGAGCGCGAGTCGGCAGAGCAGTCGCGATTGTCGCCCATCATCCAATAGTAATTGTACTTGAAGGTGTAGGACGTTGCCGGCTCATTATTTATATATATGAGGCTATCGCGAACGGCGAGCGTGTTGCCTTCGTGGTCAGTGATGCAGGGTGCATAAATAGGGAGCGTCTTGAGCGAGAGTTGGAGCGTTTCGCCGCGCTTGGGAATCCAGATGCCTTCCTCGCCGCCGTAGTTAGCAGTCGTCCAGTCCTTAGCCATGTTGATGGGGTAGATGGAAGAGTTGCCGGCTTCGGTATAGGGCGCATCGGGGTGGATGTATCCGCGTTCTTCGAGGGTTTTCTTCACTGCTTGCGTGAGGGGAAAACCGTTGCCTGAGTTGTAGCAGTAGATGTCCTCGCGCGTGATGCCTAATTCCTCAATGACTTCGGAGGGGAGGTTCTTTTTGAATTCAACGTCGTAGTTCTGCTGCGCACATTCGGGCTTGGGTTGCTTCACGCCGTCAAGGTAGATTTCGTTGTCAACGATGCGCAGTGTTTGTCCGGGCAGACCTACGCAGCGCTTCACGAAGTTTTCGCGACGGTCCACGGGGCGTGCTATGATTTCGCCATATTCAGCCTGATTCGCCATCAAGTAGTTGCGACCGAGCGTGTACCATTGTTCATAGACGCGCTGCTGCTGTTCGTAGCTCATCGAGGGTGTGGGTACAAAGGTGTTGCCCGATTGCGCGAGGATTTGTTGTCCGAACATGTAGCAGAGGGTGCGGTAGTCGGGGTTTTGCGCTTTGAGACAAACAGTGTCGCCTACGGGGAAATTGAACACAACGATGTCGCCGAGCTTAATGGTGTCGAGGCCCTGAACGCGGCGATAGTCCCAATGCGGATGGTCAAGGTAGCTCTTACCTCCGCCCAGGATGGCAGGCATCGTGTTTTGCGTGAGCGGCATCGTGAGGGGCGTTTGCGGTATGCGTGGTCCGTAGTGCACCTTGCTCACGCAGAGATAGTCGCCCACGAGCATCGTTTTTTCAAGCGACGATGTAGGGATGACAAAGTTTTGGAAGAAAAAGTTGTTGAGGAAGTAAATGGCGATAAGGGCAAAGACGATGGCATCCACCCAGCTCATTGCCATGCGGTAGAGCGGATTTTCCAGTTCCTTCCACCATCCCCAGTTGATTTTCTTTGTGATATACAGGTCGAAGATGAGGGGCGTAGCAATCAATCCCCACCATGAACCCACCCAGTAGAGGAAGGCAAAGTAGAGAACCATATATATTGCGCACTTAATGATGTCTGTGCGCGAGGGCGAAGTGCTTGCTTGTTTCTGGCTCATGATTTAGAAGTTAAAGAGGTTGTCCATCGAGAGCAAACCTTGGTGGTCCTTGGTGTATTCTGCGGCTAAAACGGCTCCGAGTGCAAAGCCGCGTCGATTGTGAGCGTCGTGTGTGATGCTGATGCAGTCGGCCTCGCTATTGTAAGTGATGGTGTGGATGCCAGGTACTTCATCGCGGCGGATAGCGTCGATGCGGATGGCATCTGTTGCGCAAGTCTTTGACCCCGTAAGGCTGCCGTCGGCTTGATGTACTTCGCCGAGCGCCCAACTGTGCTTGTTGCTGAGTTGGTCAATGATTTGTTCGGCAAGTGTGATGGCTGTGCCCGAGGGAGCGTCGAGCTTGTGGACGTGATGTGTTTCTTCAAGGCTCACTTCGTATTCGGGAAACTGATTCATGAGCTTTGCAAGATAGCGGTTGATGGCTCCAAAGATGGCTACACCCAGGCTGAAGTTGGATGCCCAAAAGAGGGTTTTGCCTTCCTCAGAGCAGAGTCGGCGCACGTCGGCTTCGTGTTCTGCCATCCAGCCTGTAGAACCGCTGACAACCTTTACTCCCTGCTCGAATGCGCGGAGATAGTTGTTGTAGGCAGCTGTGGGGTTGGTGAATTCTATGGCAACGTCGGCACTGCGGAATGCGTCGCTGTCGAAGTCGTTGAGATTGTTGACGTCGATGATGGAAACAATTTCGTGGCCGCGCGAAAGCGCTATTTCTTCAATCATACGGCCCATTTTGCCGTAGCCTATGAGTGCTATTTTCATGATGATATTGTTTGTGCTATATATTAATATATGAGTGATGTTAGTCGCAGCGCGGAGCGTTGAGCATGGGGCGAGTTTGCTCCATGATGCTGAAAAGTTCGTCAACGGTTTCTGCACGGAGCATGGCGATACGTGTTTGCTTGAAGTCGGGAATGCCCTTGAAGAGCGGCGATGCTGCGAGGTGGCGACGCACATGGAGAATGCCGCGGTATTCGTCAATGCGGGCAACGCTTGTCAATACTTGCTCCTTGAGTACGTCGAGTTTCCAGTCGTTGCTCATCACCGGGAAGTCGCTCTTAATGACACTGTCGATGGTATGTTCTTCGGGGTGGAGCGCATCGTGCATTTCCTTGAACACCCATGGGCGGCCAAAGGTGGCACGTCCGACCATTGCTGCATCCACTCCGAACTTAGAGAAAGCGCGGACGGCATCGTCGCCCGTCACTAAGTCGCCATTACCAATGATGGGGATGCGCATGCGTGGGTTTTGCTTGACGTCGCGAATGAGGGTCCAATCGGCAGAGCCGGTGTACATCTGTGCACGTGTACGTCCGTGAATGGTGAGTGCTTCGATGCCGCAATCCTGAAGTTGTTCGGCAAGCGGAACGATGATTTTGCTGTCGTTGTCCCAGCCCAGGCGCGTTTTGACCGTGACGGGAATATTGACGGCGTCAACGACAGCTTTCGTAATCTCCAGCATCATGGGCACGTTTTGCAGCATACCGGCACCTGCACCCTTGCCAGCCACTCGCTTCACGGGGCAACCGAAGTTCAGGTCGAGTATGTCGGGGTGGGCTGTTTCGACAACGATTTGTGCAGCGTCGCGACAAGCAATGGGGTCCTTTCCATAAATCTGAATGACTACGGGGCGCTCTTCGTCGCACACGGTGAGTTTCTGCAAACTCTTGTTGACCATGCGCACCAGTGCGTCGGCAGCAACGAACTCTGAGTAAACCATGCTTGCGCCCAACTTGCGGCACAGGAGGCGAAAGCCGATGTCGGTAACGTCCTCCATAGGAGCCAGGAGCAGCGGTTTGTCGCCAAGGTCGATGGAACGTATTTTCATGATGTGGGTATCAACTTCTTAGTGAGTAGGAAGGCGGCGGTGCAAAGGAGTGCGCCGGTGCCAATAAGTACGGAGGTAGGGATGTTTTCCGCAACATCGCCCTCTGGGAGGTAAAGCGTTACGTATGCCAGAGCGTTGTTGATGACGTGGGCAAAGTAGGACAGACGCATGTCGCCGCTTACGATATATAGAATGCCAAGCATGATGCCCATAATCATTGCAGGAATGCCCTGCTCAAGGTTGCCGTGGATAATGGCAAAGGCGAGCGAACTGGCAAAGATGCTGAGCATAGGGCTGAGCCGGTGCTTCGTCATCAGTTGGCGCAGGATTCCTTCGCGGAAGATGAGTTCTTCGAGCCAGGGACCAATGAATACCAACAGCAGCGTGCACATGATGGGGTCGGACTTCATGCCCGAGAATAGCAGGCGCATGCCTTGGTCTTCAACTCCAATGGCGCCAACAATGATGGAGAGTCCGATAGAGAGCAGGAGCGTCATGGCGAGCACAAGTCCCTGTGTGCTGAGTTTGTGGGAGGACCAATTGGGAAATTTGGCGTCGTTTACCAAGCGGGTATAGGGCAGGGAGAGGATGACGACGAGGTCGATGATGAGCATGATGTAGCCCATGGCAACCACGTTGAACTCAAACCCCGGAGTTGGTGCAACAGCCGGTGCAACGATGGGGAGCAGGAAGGCTCCTGCCGTTGTCAGTACCTGCGTGAGGAAGAAGATGAGGAGTAGAAGGAATATATTCATGATTTTTGTAAATACCGTCGTCGCAATGGTTGAGATCGTTTTTTTGAATTATCAGTTATTGCTTACGACTGTCGAATAAAATGCAGCGAGCCATTTCGGCATCGAGCTGAATTTGTTGTTGCAGCGCTTCCAATGAGGGAAAACGTATTTCATCGCGCAGATGAGCAA
>JAFOWI010000027.1 GCA_017425985.1 Bacteroidaceae bacterium
GTAAAACCACCCCTATCCAAGGGCGCGCATGACGAAGGCAATTTGGATTTCGACAAATTTTGTTGTATCTTTGTAGTACAAAGGGAGAGACCGGACGGTTTCTCTCTTTTTTTTGTTAAATTGTGTTAAAAACAAGCTTTGATGTTGTTAAAACAAGCTCAAAGGTTGTTAAAACTAAGTCCGATGTTGTTTTTTCGAAGTCCGATGTTGTGAAAATTAAGCCGTTTTTGAGCCAAAATTCATGGTTTTTCGGATTTTTGAGCAACGACGCACGCACGAAGACATAGCGCCCCCTCATTTTTAACATTTCAAAAATATATTTGACAACAGTATTTTCTGACGACGAGCAAAAAAATGTTCATTTTTACGGATGGCCTTAAAAAACTTTCCTGCAAAAAGTGTGCTTCACAACCCAATTTGAGCACTCACAAACCGCTTTCGACACAGAGCGAATGCTGCCACGCAAACTCATCCGAACACCCCGCAAACGCTCATCACACTCCGGCATCGACAACTACCGACATCTTCACACTCTTCCCGACGCTTATCCACGAAAAAAGGTGGGCACACGCCACTATCGACATGCGCCCACCAAATATCTGCGGACTTAAGCTTTACGGCTTACTTGAAAATTACCTTCTTGCCGTTCACAATGTAAAGTCCCTTTGAGGGAACCAACACGTGGCGGCCGCTAAGGTCGTAGATAACGTTTTCGCGATTAGCATCAACCGCACTCGCACCCTCGATGTTTGTCACCAATCGATAGTTCAAGTCGAGCACAGTATCTTCAGCGCCCATCACGTAGATATCGCCCATCTCGCAAACATAGCCATCGTACTTAGGCAACTCTACAAGGCTGCCGATGGTGAGATATGAACCGGCTCGCGCGCTGCCCTTCATTTCGATGGGCGCTGCAAGCACTTTTGTAGCTCCGGCTTCCATGTTGTAAAGGCGATAGCCCTCCTCTTCATTTCCGGTGAAGCACCAAAGGTGAACAGGATTCTCCGTATCTACAGCTGTAACAGCGAGCGGAATGTAAGCTTCGTCACCGTTATTGTAAAGCACGTAGCCCTGCTGGCCTATTTGGATGGTGTACCAAGTGGTTCCGTTGGCAAAAATTCCATTCTTTATAGTTGTCGTCGTGTAGCGTGTAGGGATTTATTCGTCGGACTCGGGCACGTAAGTTCCTTCTTCGATGAAGAGGCCCTCGATTTCGATGTCGCCGTTCATGCACTCCGCAGGAATGGTGAATTCGTGCTTATCGTTGAAGAGCTTGCGACTGAAGCGTGTGCGCTGCCACTGGAGATTGTCGTGAACAATGCTGTCGCCCGAGAGGTTGTAGCCGTGCTTCACGATGATGCCTTCGTATTCGAAACCATTTTCGGGGTTCATCCTGATGGTGAAGGGTTTGCCAAACTCAGCCTGATACTTCACGAGTTTAGAACCGTCGGCAGCGAGCACTTCGCCATTACGGTTGGCATCGTTCACGTTGCAGTAGTCGCCATGCACGTTGAGCATCACATCGACAATGCTGCCACCATTACCCAAAATCGGGTTGGCTGAATCCATATTGCCGCCAGGCGACACACTATTCCAATCTACTTTGTAGCGCAAACGGTAGTAGCCGTTAGCAAGTCCTTCGGGAATCTTGAATGCAGGAGGATTGAGCACATTGCGCGCGCTGCCCGTGAGGACATCGCCGGCACTGTTCTTGCCACTATCGTTGTTCTCTGCTCCGTAGAAGGAGAAGGTCATTACTTCGCTGTCCTCAGCCATCGTGAGGTCGGCATTCATAGCAGGACTAAACTTGCCGTCGTTGTTGCGGTCGAGGAACACGTAACCATGCATCCATCCGCCGGGATATTCGAACATCGGCGTAACCGTTTCGCCTGCGCGTGCCAGGAATTCCATCGTTGTAAGGTCTTCATAGACGGTGGTGGAAGCAGCGGAAATCTCGATTATCTGCACGCCGTCCGAGGGGCTCTCCAGCGAAAAGGCTTTGAGGCGACGGTCGTTGCGCGTATAGCGCTGCTCCTTGTCGAAATTAATGGGATAATAACCGTAAGTGATGCGCGACGTGGGGTCGTTGTTGACTACGATGTTGTCGATGTAGCAAACCTCATCGGTCGTGTAATTATGAGGCGACTCGCAGTCGGGCACAATCACGAGGCTGTAAATGTCAATGCCGCCATTTCCCTTGAAAGGCAACACCACGTCCTGCCACTTGCCAGCACCGATGTTCGTCGTTGACATTGCCCAGAATTGTTCGGTCTCGGGCGACTGTCCGGCGCGGTCCTGACGCTTGCCAAGCCCTACTACCATGACGCGACCGCTGTAAGGGCGATTGACCATGACGTGGAGGTACTGCGTCTGCGGAGTGAGTTCGAACGTTTCGTTCAAATCTACGCGCACGCCAAACGTGTTGCTGCCGAAGCGCGAACGCTGCACAGCCAAAATCTTCTTTGAATCATTGGGCGCAATGCCGAGGTCGTCCTCAACGGTTGTAAGGTGGTTGTCGATAACGGCATAATTGCCTTTGAGCGCACCAGTGCGGAAGGGAGACGCTTCCCAGGTGTCGTAAATGCCGAGTTGCTTAAAGTCCTGCGCCTCGTCTTCGAACGTAATCGTCTGAGCCGTCGAAGCCAGCGGCAGTGCCATTGCGGCTAACGCATAGATATGTTTGAGTTTCATAATGTAGAATTCGTTAGGAGGTTAATAAACTGCCAATTTGCTGATGAGCGGACAAGCCTTGCTGTCGTCGATAACGATGCGCACAGCCTTTGCTTTAAATCCGTCGCCATAGTTGTCGGTGGCTCCGTTGAGCGGAATGATGCGCTTGTAGCCGATGGTCGTAGTTTCGACGTTCGACACACGGCGTGTCCATGTGGTGCCGTCGTCCGACGTTTCGATGTGGAAACGGCGCACGCGCTGTCCCTTAGCGATGTACTCCATGAGTTCTACATAGCGCAGGGTCTGCTGCTTCTTCCACGTGAGCGTGATGGTGGCAGAGACGGTGCCGTCGTTGGTTGCCCAATACGTATTCTTATTGCCATCGGTCATGTTCTTCGCCTTGTAGTTGCGCTTCGCACCTGCCTTGCGTGTTTCGGTCACAGCAATTTTTGCCTTTGGCGCAAGGTCGTGCGTAAGGCGATCGGTCACTAACTTGCCCATGCCCTTGAGTGCATCGACAGAGGCTTCGGGCAGCACGCCTGCCTTGTTGGGCGGAATGTTAAGGATGAGCGTTGCGTTGCGGCCCACAGTTTCGAGATACATCTGGAAAAGGCGCTCGGCGGAAAGGGGCGATTCGCCGTCGTGGTAGAACCATCCACGATTCGTAGCCTTGGCATCGCTCTCTCCAGGGAGCCAGAACCATCCGTTTTCTGTGCCATACATACCATTGTTCTCGGGCGAATAGTCGCGGTTTTCGGGCGACCAGTTTGTTTGGCCCGCCCAACCGGCTTCATTGCCAATCCAACGCGCTTCGCCACCCACGCCCCAGAGCACACAGTCGGGGCAAACCTTATGGACAGAGTCGCGAAGGTTGGGCACATCGTAGTAAGTGGCGCGGTCGATGCTGCGATTGCCGCCTTCGCCGCCATAATAGCCGGTTCCGCCGTTTGCTCCGTCGAACCACATTTCAAATTGGTCCGTACCATACTGAGCAAGTTCGGCACACTGACGGAGGAAGACGTCCTTCACATACTTGTCCGTGCCGTACCACTTGCTGTTGCGGTCCCAGGGTGAGATGTAGAAACCATACTTCAAGCCCAAATCCTGAGCAGCTGCGGCAAAGTCGCGCGGAATGTTGGTTTCGCGGCCGAAAGCATTGCCCGAGTTGGTCACATTGTGGTCGGTCGTTTCAGTAGGCCAGAGGCAGAAACCATCATGGTGCTTCACAACGGCAATACCGCCACGCATGCCGGCAGCCTTAGCCACTTCGAGCCACTGACGGGGGTTGGGCGCTGCCGTAGGTGCAAAGGTGGCACGGTTTTCGTCGCCATTGCCCCACTCAAGTCCGGTATAGGTGTTCATGCCGTAGTGGAAGAAAGCATAGAACTCTGTTTCCTGCCACTTAAGCTGGCGAGGATGAGGAACAGGATGTACCTCTACAGGCTCATTGTCGGGATTGGCAGGCGCTTCGTTTACGACCTGAAGCTGTCCCCAACCATTGAGGGGCAACAAAACTCCCAACATCAGCAGAAATGATTTGTAAGTTTTTTTCATAAGTGAATAATTAAAATTATATTTGATATTGTCGCTTTAACCTTTCATAGATACGACATTTATTAAAATTAAGGTTAAATTTAGCAAAGTTTAACTATCAGTATCCCTACATCCCGATTATTTAGGACCTAAAATCCCGGCAACTCGAAGTAGAGCGTGGGCAACAGTAGCAACATACCGATAACGATGAGGGCGAGAATAAATTTCCACACCCAACGAAACCACTGTTCGTAGGAGATTTTAGCAATGGAAAGCACAGCCATGAGCACTCCGGAGCAGGGCGTAATCATGTTCGTGAAACCATCGCCAAACTGGAACGCCAGCAC
>JAFOWI010000251.1 GCA_017425985.1 Bacteroidaceae bacterium
ATTGCGTAAAACCTAATTTTTCGTCGGGTGTAGAAAAGGGTTAGAAACTCTTATTTCGGAAGAAACGAAGCAAAGTTCATTGTATTTTCAAGCGAAACGCACCTACTTATATCGCCACTCATTTATATATATACGCACGCGAAAACATGCAACGCAGACAAATGCGCAACAAGGCCGCAACCACCGGAGGAGCTAACGGCCTTGTGCCTGTCAGAGAAATTAGTAAATTGAAGAATCATTGATGAAGAATGAAGTATGCCGCACGTGCATGCGCCCTACTCTACCAACTGTACGCGCACGGTTTTCACCAAGCGGAGTCTATACTTGTCAGTGGCATTGGATGTAAGGCTTGTTGAGCTGCCCATGACTACATATTTGGCAGCATCCTCACAAAGATACTTGCCACTCGAAGTTAAAGCAACGCCACCGGCTGCAGTGAGCGCTGTATTAACGCCGGAAATCACGTAAGCCGAACCTATCTCGCCGGAAATCGTCTGCATTTCGATTTCAGTGGGGATATGCCAGCCGTTCAACCCAGGCTCGCTGTATGTCGCTGCCTTCGTGGAAGCTTCGGCTGTTGTTATTTCATATTCATCAAGGCTCAGGAGCAACAAGTCGGCAAAATAAGCATTTGCCCACGTCTTCACTGCCACAAAATGACCCTCCCAAAGTTCTTCGGAACTGGGTAATTTCGTAACAGGGTAAATTTGCTCTTCATCGCCACCTTCCTCTGAATCGTCGGGCGGCGTAACGGTTCCCGTTTCGTCATCTCCATCGCCAACACCGGGGCCGAACGTAAATCCGATGCTTTCAGCAGTAGCCCAGCCTGCACCGCTGACAATACCACTCACCTGGAACGTGCCCTTATAACTGCCGGTCAGGGCATAAGGTACGCCCGCCTTCAGATTTGAAGCGTGTGTATAGCCAAAAGTCTTGGTGCTCGTAGCATTGGTAAGGCTAATTGATAGTGCCAACTGCGTGCTCGCTCCTGGCAACACATAGGCTACTGGCGCCGACCATTTACCAGGTTCATCGGCATCAGCCGCTAAGTCGAGCACCACGGTATTGCTGCCGCTCAGCGTTCCGTCGAAAGTAAGCTCGGCGTTCATCGTCGAAAGGCTCACGCTGACCTCCTCTACATCTTCGGGGATATCTTCAAGCGTCAGGTTTACTTGAGACACCTGATAAGCCATATTGATTTCGACTTCAGCATCGTTCTTGCCGACACTCACATTGGCGCGTCCTACCTGCAAAGCCTGACTCATAACGCCCGACTCCGGCACGCCCATATCAGCGTTCAACATTGGCACTTCAGGCAAAGCTAAGTCTTCATAGCCTGCCATAGCTACAAGTTTATAGCTACCTTCGCTAAGCGTCAGGACAGGCGCATCCGATGCCGAAGCAGCCGTAAACATATCAACCATACTACCATCTGCCGTATTGAAAGCATAGAGCGTCAACGGATAAAGCCCTTCAGCACTACCTGCACGAGCAGCTACACTCACACTACGAGTTGCAGCAGCCTGATTCGAGGTGCCGAAGTCCTCATCCGAATCACTGGAACAAGAGGTAACTAACGCAACAACTGGCAAAACGACTGCCATCCATTTTGAAAAGCCCATGATTTATTAATTTAAGGATTTCACAAAAACTGTCTTCTTACAAAATTACGGTTATTTGCAAAAACTTAACAAAATTAAAGCACGGAAATCAACAAAAATAAGTTATCTAACATATTTTCTACGCACAACCATCACTATACTTCAGTGCACATCCACAAAAAGTGTGCACAACACACCGAGCGGACTGCAAAATCACAACTTTCAACCACCTCTGAAGCACTCTTTCCACACACAAATTTTATGCATATTTTCGTGCATAATTATTAAATGTTAAAATCCGGAAATTTTGACATCTGGTGACAAAATTGATAAATATCAGAAAATGCACAATTTTAACAATTATTAACTAAATGACCCCGAATTTGGAGTTTTTAGCACCGGAATCGGTCTAAATTTTCACGACATCGGACTTCCGAAAAACAACATCGGAGGTAATTTTAACAACATCGGACCTTGTTTTAACAACCTTTGAGGTTGTTTTTGCCATTTTTGGGCCCTAAAAAAGGGGAAACCGCGTGGTCTCCCCTTCCGTAGTACAAATATACAACATTTTTCAGGAAAATCCAAATTTGCTTTTTTCGCAAATTTAAAAGATTTTAACATTTGACCCATAAATTTGCTATCTTAGAGTTTACAATTAACATCGCGTTTTGTAAAGTCCACTTTCACCCATATTTTGCGAATATGTGCATATTTGCATAAAAACGGGATTTTCTGCATATTTTTTGGATTTTGCCAAACACCATATTTTATGTAAATTTGCGCGCATAATCTTCATCTGAAATCAAACATGCCAATCCTTCCACCCAACCGCGATGCCATGGGCACCGCAATACGCGACTATTTCGAACATGGCAGCACGAAACCGCTGCGCGTACTCTCAACCATGTTCGACGCCGACGTACTC
>JAFOWI010000252.1 GCA_017425985.1 Bacteroidaceae bacterium
GATGGTGTTTTCGATGCGGGCATTCGTCGTTTTCAACAATTCCTTGGCCTCTTCCTTAGCCTGCGCCATAATGGAAGTTCGCTGCTTCTGAACGTCCGAAAGTTGCTCCTCATATTTTGCTACCGTATCTTCCAGCTGCTTTTCCTTCGCACGGATGTTCTGGCGCTTGCGTTCCCAGTACATCTTATCGCGAACAATGTCCTGCAAGTACTTGTCGCTCATGATGTAATCCTTGCCGACAAGCTCAGTGGCATAGGCAATAACATCCTCCGGAATACCGATTGAGCGCGCAATCTCTACGGCAAACGAACTGCCCGGATTGCCGATTTGAAGCGTGAAGAGGGGCTTCATCTGCGCACGGTCGTAGAGCATCGCTCCGTTTACCACGCTGGCATGCTCTTCGGCAAAATGCTTGAGGTTTTGATAGTGCGTCGTAATAATGCCCCAGGTGTGGGATTCTACAAACTTGTTGAGCATGCCTTCTGCAATAGCGCCACCTATCTGGGGTTCGGTACCTCCACCAAATTCATCAATCAGTAAAAGCGTCTTCGGCGTAGCATGCTTCATCATGTACTTCATATTCAGCAAGTGCGAAGAATAAGTACTCAAATCGTTCTCAATACTCTGCTCATCGCCGATGTCGATAAAGATGCCCTCAAAAATACCCATCCGGGTGCGCTCACCTACGGGAACCGGCAAACCACACTGAAGCATGTATTGCAAAAGCCCCACCGTCTTCAGGCACACCGACTTTCCACCGGCATTAGGACCCGAAATCAGCAAAATCTGCTGCTCATTGCGGAGCACCACATCGAGCGGAACCATCGTTTCGCCATGGCGCGCAAGCGACTGTTGCAACAAGGGATGACGCGCCTCATGAATCTCAAGCAAAGGCGACTGAACCACACGCGGAACGATACATTCAAAACTACGCGCAAAGCTCACCACCGCACGCAGATAATCAATCCGCGACAGGAACATGAAGGAATCCATAATCTCGGGCAGACGCGGACGGATTTGAGCCGACACTTCCTGCAAAATCCTTATCACCTCGCGGCGCTCCGCCGACTTCAGTTCGCGAATCTTATTGTTGGCCTCGACCACGGATGCCGGCTCGATAAACACGGTCTTACCCGTTGCCGACTCGTCGTGAACGATGCCCTTAACCTTGCGCTTGAGCGCCGGCGAAACCGGAATCACCAATCTGCCGTCGCGCAGCGTGGGAGCTACGTCGCGGTCTATCAATCCCTCCTGCTGCGCCTGCTGAATGATGCTGCGCAAGGAGTGGCCCAAGCTGCGCGTATTGATTTCAATCTGGTGGCGCAACGTCAGCAGCTCGCGCGAAGCCGTGTCCTTAATCTTTCCGTAAACATTCAGAATCGCATCGATGCGCTGGATAATATCGGGAAACACCGCCACCTCTCCGGCCAGAGCCGCAAGCGCCGGATAGTTCGTCTCGGCGCCATCCTCAGAGGATTTCGTAAAGAATTTCACCAGCGCATAGATTGTTGCCAACGAGCGCTTCAAGTTGTACAGCGAAAGTTCCTCAAGATAAGTACGCTCCGGGCGCAAACGTATCAGCTCCGACCTCACATCGAAAAAGTTCTCCTCATAAACGTCGTCCTCATTGTCCATAAAGTCGGTGAACTCACGCACCAACTTCAATTCTCTTAAAACGCATTCGGCATCAGCCGAAAATTGCATTTGCTTATCCACCCACTCCGTGCCCAAAGTCGAAATACAGCGACCCTTGAGCAAAGTGCGAATATCCGTAAAAGCTATTTTTCTTTCTAAATCCATCAGGATAAACCTATATTAATTTTTTAGTGCGGAGTAGCACCACCCTGTTTCAAAAATAGTGCAAATTTACAAAAATAAAGCACAATCCGACTCGTTTAGCAGTCACATATTACAAAAAAAGGTAATTTTGCTACGCATTATTGCCGGCTAACGCCATCTGCAACGCAAACTAAACTCTAAATCAATCGACACATGCTCCAATACATTGCCACCGTCCTCATCCTTACATTAGCAATTCTTTACCTCTGGAAAAGGTACAAACAAACGTCGAAAAACCCATGCGACGGTTGCTCAAAGCAGTGCGAACTATGCCGGCTGAAAAAGAAAGAATAGCCCCCCAACTCACCCATACAACCAAGCGCCATTCGTGCGCCTTTAACGATAGAGCGTCCAGGAAGCGCGTGTGATTATGACTCTTTTTTACCACGCATAGGTTTTCATGTTGTAAGCAAGACTAATTATTCTCCACAAAAAGGAGATATCATTGTATTGGAAGCTGTGGAAGGCCATCCTCATGGACATATTGCAATGTATTCGGGTAGTAATTGGATTTCTGTTTTGTTCAAAGAGACATGTGGGGTGGAAGTGCGTATAGAGACAAGGCAGAGTATACTTTGTTTAAAAGGTAATATATATTAAAGATAAATGAATAGAACGCTATATTTATTAATGCTTATCGCGATATTGGGTGGGGGGCTGTTTGCAGGAATGTCATTTGCACAGTCCGCCTCTGATATAGAACAAATAAAACATTTCTATGTACACTATATGGAAGCGATAGAAGAGGGAGATGATGAAATGACGGAAATGCTGGTGCAGCAGTTCCTTACAAAGGAAATGCAAGCGAAAATGGGACGTTTGGTAAATGCGACAGGTTCCAATCCATTGCTACGCGCACAAGATGTATCCGCCTTTGGCAGACAAAACCTTCGATGTAAGCATTTGGAAGACGAGTGGTATATGGTTTCGTACCAGTGGGGAGAGATGGATAGCGTAGTAATTAATATTCCTCTAAAGATTGTAAAGGATGCAAAAGGGCAGCCACGTATTGGGTATGTAACACCAGAATATACAGGAGAAGGCTACGGCAATCAAATCTTTGACGTTTCAGCAGTAGATGTTAAAGATGATAAGGACGCCTACACGTTTGTTGAGACATTCATCAAGGCGTATGTCTATCCATACGTTAAGATGACCCCTTCTCTTGAGCAGGATTTGGCTCGTTTGCGTCAAACATATTTCACAGCCGATATGCAGATAAAATATACTACAATGTCGCAAATGTTTTTGGAGGATGCAAACCCGATAGACCCATTGATCGGTTGTGCTGATTTTGATGCGTTCTGGTATAGTTCGCTCAAGGTTGAATC
>JAFOWI010000253.1 GCA_017425985.1 Bacteroidaceae bacterium
ATCACTTCACTATCAGAGAGGCGACACTTTCGGTTTCGATGACGCTTTTCAGGTACTGATAATTGGTGTTTTTCAATTCCGGAGTAAAATATTTACAGAATTCGTCTAAAATACAGAAGATTTCAACTAAATTTGTATCAGTCATAGGAATGAATGTTTTTTACGTAATTATTTGATTTACAACTATAAAGTTACTAAAAATATTTCACTCCTACATTTTTTGGACGTATTCTTATATCGAACTCACGTTGTTTTAAATTTACGCTGCTGTGGTTTATCTATAACAAATGTTTGAATTAATTTTAACGTATTATTGGACTTCTAAAGGTGAAGTTTTAAAAGCTTAACTATAAAAAATAAGAGGATGTACCATCACATTTGGTACATCCTCTTGATTATTTATGAATTTTAATAATAATTACATCAAGTATTGCGAGCTAATACTTTCGTTGTCAAGTACGCGACGGATTGTTTCGGCAATGAGTCCTGAACATGTAATTTGTTTTACCTTGGGGCAAGTTCCACGATAGGGGATAGTATCTGTAAATACCATTTCTTCAAGGTCGCTGTCCATTACACGCTGGTCGGCTGGGCCCGACATGATGCAGTGACTTGCAATAGCGCGCACGCTTGTTGCTCCGTTTTCAATCATGATGTTAGCAGCTTTCGTGATTGTTCCTGCGGTGTCAACCATGTCATCAATGAGTACAACGTCCATGCCTTGAACGTCGCCAATAATTTGCATTGTGTCAACTTCGTTTGCTTTTTTGCGTGTTTTGTTGCAGAGTACGAAGGGGCAGTTGAAGTATTTTGCATAGGCTGCTGCGCGCTTAGAGCCACCTATATCGGGGGTTGCGATGCACAAGTTGGGCAAATTAAGGCTTTGCAAGTAAGGAGCGATGATAGAAGAACCGTAGAGGTGGTCAACAGGAACATCAAAGAATCCCTGCTCTTGGTCGGCGTGGAGGTCCATTGTGATAAGGCGGTCAATGCCTGCAACACTAAGGATGTTTGCAACGAGTTTTGCCCCGATGCTTACGCGTGGTTTGCTCTTACGGTCTTGGCGTGCCCATCCAAAGTAGGGGACAACAGCACAAATTGATTTAGCAGAAGCTCTTTTAGCCGCATCAATCATAAGGAGCAACTCCATAAGGTTGTCGCTGTTAGGGAAAGTTGATTGTACAAGAAATACATCGCGACCGCGGATAGATTCTTCGTAGCTTACTTCGAATTCGCCATCAGCAAAGTAGGTGATGTCGAGTTTCCCGAGTGGACAATTAAGCGCTTCGCAAATTTTTTCTGCGAGGTAGCGTGATTTTGTGCCAGAAAAAACTGAAAAATTGTTCATAATCTCTGTTCTTATGTGTGTTTGTTAGATTATCGTGTGTTAATTTTGTGCTCATTATTCAGCAGCTCTGCGTAACTTCCTGAAATGATTGATGAGCTCTTTGAAGTCTTGGGTGGTGTGAATGTTGAAACGGTCCCAAATGGCATGATTTATAACTACACCATGAAAACCTAATTCCTTGAGTTGTTCGATTGTTTCTACTTCCATGTTGCCTAAGGCCATAACTTTCTTGTCTATTATCTTTTTGCGTATCTGCTCTTTAAGCATGTTCGCTGAATATGGAGTGGCAAAGCAATCGCGAGTGGCTTCTTTATAGATGGAGGGAAGAAATAAGTAATCCATTTCTTTCTTTAATTGTATCACTTCTTCTAATGTGGAAACCGTTGTACTTATTGAACCTTTGAAGTCCTTTGGGGCTTCTGGGTTACGTTCGTTCAAATGGATACCTTTGAGGTCATATTCGTTTTTGAGATAAAAGTGGTCGTGCGTTACAATATTTCGCCTGTAGGTATCGGGAATTAGTGAAAGCAAGCGCTCACATAAAATGGGTTCAGCATTAGGTTTGCGCAGGTGTACTAATTCTATTCCCTCTTCAAAGAGAGCTGTTAATATAGCATGTTCTTCAATGAAAAAATCAGGCGCTGTTAGCAAGATTAGTTTCATATTTTATTTAATGAGTGTCTTCGTATTTTGTTTTACAGAGATTTGGAGAGAAAGAGTGTTAACGTTTGCGTAATTATATTGTCTTGAACTTTTTATATAGTTTTTTTATTCCTAATTTTTGTTGCGAAATTTGCAGTTCTCTCCGCATAATGTTGCAAAGTTAGCACATTATTTATTTAAAAGTAAATAAATCTTAAATATTTTTTATCTCTCGGTGTTTGCTGATTAGATGAAACAAGGTCACATTATATTCGGAAGAGAGGGAAATTTATAGAATCAATAGCCTCTATATAACGTGAGTTCGATATAAGAATACGTCCAAAAAAAATGTAGGAGTAAAATATTTTTAGTAACTGTATAGTTGTAAATCAAATAATTACATAAAAAACATTCACTCCTATGACTGATACAAATTTAGTTGAAATCTTCTGTATTTTAGACGAATTCTGTAAATATTTTACTCCAGAATTGAAAAAACACCAATTATAAGCCCCTGAAAAGCGTCATCAGAACCGAAAATGTCGCCTCTCTGATAGTGAGGTGATGACTATTCTTGTGATATTTCACACTAAACATTTTCGCGATTTAAAGTAATTATATATAGGTTACGTCTGCCAGCATATGCGAAACGAGTATCCTGACACGGTTATCTTATAATCGCTTTGTAGAGCGCCAATCTTAGGTACTGC
>JAFOWI010000254.1 GCA_017425985.1 Bacteroidaceae bacterium
GAGCGCTTTGGAGTTGGTTATCAGTTGTCTCCTGCATATGACCTGTTAGCAGTTTGGTTGACAGGTATAAAGGACAATGATGAACTTGCTATGCCCTTAGTGGGATTTGGAACTGACGACGACCAAACGATTGCAGGGTTTAGTCGTGCTTCATTTGTGGAGGCGATGTATCAGTCGGGAATAGAGGAGAAAATTTCCAGCAGAATTATAGATAAGATGTGTGCGTCAACTCAAAAATGGGATGCGATTATAGATAGTTCTTTCCTTTCTGATGAATTACAGTCAGCATATAAAAAATTGGTGCGTAGTAGAATAGAACGTTTATTGAAGTTGTAAATAGTTGCCTTGCGGAGTGGAGTTCCATGCCGCAAGGCATTTTTTTGAGAGGAAAGGTTGTGATGGGTGCGCTGTGGAAAAGTGGAGTGCTTGTTGTCTGAGGACTCTGAGAACTCAGAAACCTCAGAACAATCAGTACTCTATCAGTTGTACTCTGTACTCTGTCAGTTGTACTCTGTACTCTGTCAGTTGTACTCTGTACTCTATCAGTTGTACTCTGTACTCTGTTATCTGTACTCTAAAATCACCCCTTTATCACCTCCGCTGGATTTTCTCTGAAGCACACTTTTACTTTATAGGCGACAAGGGCGAGGATGATGAGGGCTATGATGAGCATAATACCGAGGGCGGGAAGGATGCCGAGGGAGATTTGCAGGGTGTAAGTTTGCAACCAGAGCGTCATGAGGTAATAACCTACACAAAGTCCGATGATGGTGCCGAGGGCTGCGATGATGCCGTAAGTGAGGAGCGTGCGACGCAGGCAGTCGCCATAGCGCGCCCCAAAGATGCGACGGATGGCAAGGGCACGGCGCTGACGCTGGAGGTCGGCACTCAAGAGGGTGATTAATCCAAAGAGGGCGATGCCTAAGCCTACCACGGAGAGCACGGAGTAGAACCACAGGAAACGTTGCTCCTTTTCATATTCGCGCGCAATAAGTTCGCCATAGTTGATGATGCGAATCAGCCCGGCGTCGGGGTTAATGTCGTGACGGCGTAAGAGTTCTTCAACGGCGACAATGCCTTCCTTTTCCTGTCCTGGGAGGAAGCGGAAGTAGAGTCTTTCACCTCCCGATTCATCCATGTTGGCGCAGTAGGCAATAATCTCAGGTTCTTGATGAAAATCGCGGGTGCAGAGGTCGAGTGTGCCGATGACCTCCCAGGTATGGGGAGTTTGGATATACGGATGCTCAGGCGTCACTCCGTAATACGCCGCAGCGTTGCTGCTGAGTAACAGTTGGTCTTCCCCCCATCTGAATTTGCCCTCCATAGGTTTCCACAGATTGGGCTTTATCTTGAAGAAGTCAATCGTGGCTTCAGTAAGTTCCAGCATGGCTAAGCCCTGCTTAAAGCCATCTACCCTATAGCTCATCATCCAATTGCGTTGAAAGAGCTCGTGATTTGTAATGCAGGTGTCAATAGCCGAAAGGGTGCACAGTTCTTGGGCAAAAGCTTCGGTATTCACCTCCTTCCTCTCCTGATAACGCTCGCAATCAAAAACATATACCCCCTTGGCGTCCAAACCCAAGGCATCGTTGGTTACGAAATGGATTTGTTTGCCCCCGTTCCATACCAAGAAGAGCAGCAACACACTTACCGCCACTTGCACAACGGCAAGCGGATAGTTCAATGCTGAGGGACGCCCCTGCGGAGCACCCTTGAGCGCACGTCGGTGTCTGCGATTTTGGAGATATACGGGAATGAGGCAGAGCGTGAGTAGGATAAGGAGCAGCGCAAGCAGACAACCTGCAAGCCACAAGTAAACCTCGGAGCGCGAAATCTCATATCCCCCAAAGAACGTGTCAAACGTCAGTGTCAGCAATACAAAGGTCATCACGCCGATGCCACACGTCATTACCGTCACCTCAGACTGCAGGCGGAGCAAGGTATCGCGACTGCCCCCTCCCAGACAGATGCGCAAGCGATGGTCGGTCCAGCGGGCGTCTGCCCCAGTGTTGAGCAGCGCCAAGTAAGAGAAGAGTGCCGACATGAGGAGCAGCGCAGAGAGTATGAGGAAGACGCCTGGATAGAAGGCTGCTTTCCAAAAACTTCCCTCATGGCGCATCAATTCAGCCATATTGAAGGGCACGAGTTGGAGGGACGTGAAATCGTCATTGTAACGCGATGTCGAAAATCGCTCTACGGTTTCATCCAAGATGCGTTGCATGCTCTCGGGATGCGCTGTCCGGACGTAGAGCGACATAAAATCGGGCGAGTAACAGAAGTCTAACTCAGGCGTAGGCTCTACTTTTTTGTAGAGATACGCCGTATAGTTATACGAAACCGTTTTACAACTTTCCGCCTTAACGACTCCCGTCACCCGCAATGGCTTCTGCACGTCATGCTCACGCGTGAACTTAGCCGTAATCGTTGTGCCCAACAGGTCGGTAGTGCCAAAAAGCGCAAGGGCACACTCGTCGGAGAGCACAACTTCGCCTTCCTCCGTCGCAGGTCTGCCACTGACAAACTCAGGGCGCATCACCTTGTAAAAGTTTGGACTCACAATCGCCGTTAGCTGTAGGATTGTCGTGTCGCGCGTACCGATAATGTCAACGCCTGAATACATGCAATACCCCACTTGGGCATCGGCGGGCGCGTGATCGAGAATGTCGCACGCCACACTGTCATTTATGCTGTAATTAAAGGGAGTAAATCCCTCGGTCGTCTGAATCTGTACGAGGTAAACATCCTCTACGTCGGGAATATGACTCGCCTCGTGTGTCAGATGCCAAATGGTGAAGGCTGAATATACGAAAGCGGTGAGGGCAAACGAGAGAATGCCCATAATGAGAACGGTTTGCCCCATATTGCGACGCATGTGGCGCAGGGCTTGTAGGAGGTTGATGGTTAGGTTGCGCATTGGGGATTTTAATATTGAAAAAGAAAGAATAGTGCGGGGTAAATATCTGGATGGCGCTCTCCCCCTGTTTATAGGGGGAGGGGACCACGTAGTGGTGAGGGGGTGCTAAATACAGTGAGGAGTGAGTAGTTAGGAGTATGCCATGCGGTACGTATTTGCACCCCCTCCCCGCCAAAGGCGGTACTCCCCCTATAAACAGGGGGAGAGCGCCGTCCGGGACTTCACTCCGCAAGGTTCTTTCTCCTTTCTCCTTTCTGATTTCTCCGTTCTCCTACATTTCCACTTCGCTCACCACCTCACCGTCGAAGAGGCGCACGATGCGGTCGGCATAGTTGGCGTCATGCTGAGAGTGCGTCACCATCACTATGGTAGTGCCCTCGGCATGGAGCTGCTTGAGCAGGTCCATCACCTCCTTGCCGTGCTTAGAGTCCAGGTTACCTGTGGGCTCGTCGGCAAGGATAATCTGTGGGCGAGAGATTACGGCACGCGCAATGGCCACGCGCTGCTGCTGACCGCCGGAGAGCTGGGCGGGCTTGTGCCTCTCCAGCCCCTCGAGGCGCATCATGCGCAGCACCTCGCGCAGCTTCCGTTCACGCCTCGCCCGGTCCCTCTCGCCGTGCAGAC